>JAXDIC010000070.1:0-29432 GCA_034664185.1 Thermoleophilaceae bacterium | reverse complement strand
GCTGCGCCGCCGCCTGGCGCTGCTCGCGATCGTCATCCTTGCCCTGGGTGCCCTCTACATGTTCTGGTTCCGCGACTCCTCGCTCGTGCGCGTGGAGAAGGTGACCGTGACCGGCCTGAGCGGCGCCGACGCCTCCCGTGAGCGGGCGGCCGTCGTGGCCGCCGCCAGGGGGATGACCACCCTGCACCTCGACGAGCAGGCGCTGGTGCGCGCCGTGGGCCCGGGCGCCGCCATCGAGTCGCTGCGCGCGATCCCGGACTTCCCACACGGGCTGCGCGTGGAGTTCGTCCAGACCACGCCGGTCGCCATCCTGGTCAGCGGGTCCCAGCGGGTGGCCGTCGGTCACGGGGGCGTGCTGCTTCCCCGCGTGCGCGTGGCCGACACGGCCGCGCCCGTGGTCGAGATGGCGACGCTGCCGTCCGGGCTGCGGCTCGGGAGCGGCCAGGCGCTTCGCCTGGTGGACTGCGCGGCGGCCATCCCCGCCGGCCTGCGCCCGGGGGTGCTGCGCATCCGCGAGCTGCCGGCGAAGGGGCTGGTCGCCTACCTGCGGCACGGCCCGCTGGTGATCCTCGGCTCCGCGCGGGACCTCGTCGCCAAGTGGGCGGCGGTCGCGGCGGTGCTCGCCGATCCGGCCAGCCGCGGAGCGTCGTACGTCGACGCGCGCGTTCCCGATCGCCCGGTTGCCGGTGGGCTCAGCGTCTCGCCGACGCCTCCGGCCGACCAGACCGGCGCGGCCCCGGTTGCGCCCGCGGGGGCGACGGGTGCGACTGGAGCGACGACCGGGGCGAGCGGCACGACCGGCGCCGGCGCGACGTCACCCGCGACGAGTGCCCCTCCCAGCGGCCCGGCGTCTCGCCAACCGGCCTCTTCGGGCGCTGGCTACACGCCGCCGGGCACCTCGACAGGCGGCTCGCAGCCTGGGACCGCGACGGGCACACCCAGCGCGGGAACGGCAGCGCACCCGTGAGCGAGACAACCCTCGACTAGAACTCGAGACTTGGCCCATTCTCAACCCGTGGTCGAGGGTTGCCAGGGCGCACGAAATCGCCCCGATGTTGACACTTGGGCTGAAAACCGCGTACAGTGCCGAAATTCCGGCGTTTGACGAGAAGGCGAACGCTCAAGCATCGCTTGACCGTCGGACGGAAGAAGGCCCGGAACGAAGTCCCGCTCTAGGGCGGCCACGATCTAGGAACTGGGAGTGATGGACACGGGGAGTTACCTGGCGGTCATCAAGGTCGTCGGCGTCGGCGGCGGTGGCACGAACGCCGTCAACCGGATGGTCGACGCCGGCCTCAAGGGCGTCGAGTTCATCGCGGTGAACACGGACGCGCAGGCGTTGCAGATGTGCGACGCCGACATCAAGCTTCAGATCGGCTCGCAGCTCACGCGCGGGCTCGGCGCGGGCGCCAACCCCGACACCGGGTACGGCGCGGCCAACGAGAGCCGCGACGAGATCAAGGAGGCGCTCAAGGGCGCGGACATGGTGTTCGTCACCGCCGGCGAGGGCGGCGGCACCGGCACGGGCGCGGCCCCGGTCATCGCCGAGATCGCAAAGGAGGAGATCGGCGCGCTGACCGTGGGCGTGGTCACGCGGCCGTTCGCGTTCGAGGGCAGCCAGCGCTCGCGCCAGGCGAACGACGGGGTGGAGCACCTCGGCCAGCAGGTCGACACGCTGATCGTGATCCCCAACGAGAAGCTGCTGGGCATCGTCGAGCGGCGGACCAGCATCCTCGACGCGTTCCGAGCGGCCGACGACGTGCTGCGCCAGGGCGTGCAGGGCATCACCGACCTGATCACCATCCCCGGCCTGATCAACCTCGACTTCGCGGACGTCCGCACGATCATGCACGACGCCGGCTCCGCGCTGATGGGCATCGGCACCGCCAGCGGCGAGAACCGCGCCGCCGAGGCCGCCAAGGCCGCCATCTCGAGCCCGCTGCTGGAGCAGTCGGTCGAGGGCGCCACCGGCATCCTGCTGAACATCACCGGCGGCGCCGACCTGGGCCTGTTCGAGGTCAACGAGGCGGCCGAGATCATCCAGAGCGCCGCGGCGTCGGACTCCAACATCATCTTCGGGGCCGTCATCGACGAGGGCTCCGCGGACGACCTGCGCGTGACGGTGATCGCGACCGGCTTCGGGCGCCGCGACGGCGGGCCCGGCCTGTTCTCGATCGAGCCGCGCGAGCGGCCGCCGCGCGACCGCTCGGAGCGGCGCACCCCGCGGATGGACGACAGCCAGCGCTCGTCGCTCGAGATCTCGGACGACGACATCGACGTCCCCTCGTTCCTGAAGGACTGATCTAGCCGGAGCGGGCGCGGGGTCCACTGCTACGGTCCCCCGGAGCTTGGCCGCCGCCGCCGACACCCTTCGCCGAACCCCGCTCCACGACCGCCATTTCGCCGCCGGAGCGCGCCTCGTGCCGTTCGCCGGCTGGGAGATGCCGGTGCAGTACGAGGGCATCCGCCAGGAGCACGTGGCCGTGCGCACCCGGGCCGGGCTCTTCGACGTCTCGCACATGGGACAGGTGGAGACCTCGGGACCGGACGCGGAGGCGTTCCTCCAGAGCGTCCTCTCGAACGACGTGACCCGGCTCCAGCCCGGCGGGGCGCAGTACTCGGTGCTGTGCCGCGATGACGGCGGCGTGCTGGACGACCTCTTCACCTATCGCTTCGACGACGGCTCGTTCCTCACCGTCACCAACGCCTCCAACCACGAGCGCGACCACGCCTGGCTTGCCCAGCACGCCGAGGGCTTCGACGTCGCCGTGACGGACGCCGCAGCCGACCACGCGATGCTCGCGCTCCAGGGTCCGGACGCCCGATCGATCCTCGACCGCCACATCGACGGCGAGGCGCCCGCCCGCATGCGCACGGCGCGCGCGCGGGTGGCCGGCGCGGACTGCCTGGTGTGCGGAACCGGCTAC
Source organism: Thermoleophilaceae bacterium (assembly GCA_034664185.1). Classification (GTDB taxonomy): domain Bacteria; phylum Actinomycetota; class Thermoleophilia; order Solirubrobacterales; family Thermoleophilaceae; genus AC-37. The sequence goes on along the minus strand of JAXDIC010000070.1, from coordinate 26,505 downwards.
ACGGGTGAGGACGGCGTGGAGCTGCTGATGGCCCCCGACGACGCCCCCGGCGTCTGGGACGCCCTCACGGGCGACGGCGCCAGCCCGGCCGGGTTGGGCGCGCGCGACACGCTGCGGCTGGAGGTCTGCTTCCACCTGTACGGCAACGACTTGAGTGAGGACCGCAACCCGATCGAGGCCGGGCTCGGCTGGTGCTGCAAGCTCGACACCGGCTTCGTCGGCGCGGACGCGCTGCGCGACGTGGAGCCCGCCGATCGGCTCGTGCCGTTCGCGTTCACCGGCCCGGGCATCCCGCGCCCCGGCAACGGGGTCCACACCCCGGATGGCTCGGGAGTCGTCACCAGCGGCACCCTGTCGCCGTGCCTGGAGATCGGGATAGGGCTGGCGTACGTGCCCGTGGCCGCGGCGGAGCCCGGCACCGCGATCGAGGTGGACGTGCGCGGTAAGCGCCGCGCCGCCGAGGTGCGGCAGCGCCCGCTCTACTCGAAGGAGGAGAAGGGGTGAGCGACGAGACCTATCCGGACGACCTGAGGTACCACCCCGAGCACGACTGGGCGCGCGTCAGTGGCGACGAGGCCACCTTCGGCATCACCTGGTTCGCCCAGGATCAGCTCGGTGAGGTCGTTTTCTTCGACCCGCCGGAGGTGGGCGCCACCACGTCCGCGGGCGCCGCCTACGCGGAGGTGGAGTCGGTGAAGGCGGTGTCCGACGTGATCGCTCCGCTGTCCGGCGAGATCGTGGCGGTCAACGAGGCGCTCTCCGACGCGCCCGAGAAGGTCAACGACGAGCCGTACGGCGACGGCTGGCTCGTCCGCGTCAGGTTGAGCGATCCAGCCGAGCTCGATTCGCTGCTCGACGTGGCCGCCTACCGCGAGCTGATCGCCTCCCAGGCGGGCGCGTGACCCGCTACACCTCCGCCACTGACCAGGACCGCCGCGAGATGCTGGCGGCCATCGGCACCGGCACGGTCGAGGAGCTGTTCGAGGACATCCCCGCGGCGGTCCGGCTGGATCGGCCGCTGGCACTGCCCGACGGGATGGCCGAGCAGGACGTCTACGACCACCTGGCCGCGCTCGCGGCACGCAACCGCCACTGCGAGGACGAGGTCAGCTTCCTGGGCGCGGGGATGTACGACCACTACGTGCCGGCCCTGATCGACTCGATCACCCAGCGGTCGGAGTTCCTCACGCCGTACACGCCCTACCAGCCCGAGATCTCCCAGGGCGGCCTCCAGTCGATGTTCGAGTTCCAGACGGCGATCTCCGAGCTGACGGGCCTGCCGGTGGCCAACGCGTCGCTCTACGAGGGCCCCTCGTCGGTCGCCTCGGCGGGCTACCTGGCCAAGCTCGAGAACGGCCGCTCCCGCTTCGTCGCCTCGCGCGGCGTCCATCCTCATTCGCGCCAGACGCTGGCCACCTACGGCCGCGGCTACGGCACCACGCTCACCGAGACGCCGCTCGACGAGCGCGGCGCGACCGACATCGAGTCGCTGGCCGCCGCGGTGGACGACGACACCGCCGCCGTCTTCCTCCAGCAGCCCAACTTCCTGGGCACGGTCGAGGATCTGGGCCCGCTGGTCGAAGCCGCGCGCCGCACCGGTGCGCTCGTGGTCTGTGCCGCGGATCCGCTCACGCTCGGCGTGCTCGAGCCGCCCGGCTCGTTCGGGGTGGACATCGCCGTGGGCGAGGGTCAGTCGCTGGGCAACCGCCTGGACTTCGGCGGCCCCTCGTTCGGCTTCTTCGCCGCGCAGGAGCGCTACATCCGCAAGATGCCCGGCCGCATCGCCGGGGAGACCGTGGACGCCGATGGGCGCCGCGGCTTCGTGCTCACGCTCCAGACCCGCGAGCAGCACATCCGGCGCGAGAAGGCCACCCACAACATCTGCACCTCGCAGGCGCTGAACGCGCTCATGGGCGTCGTGTACCTGTCGTGGCTCGGCCGCCGCGGGATCGTGGAGCTGGGCGAGCTGATGCTCCGCCGCACCCACTACGCGCGGCAGGCGCTGGGCCTCGAGGCGCTCAACCCGGGCCCGGTCGTGCGCGAGTTCGCGGTGCGCGTGCCGGACATCGACGCCCTGTTCGAGCGCGCGCGGGCCGCGCGCATCAACCCCGGCTACCGGCTGGGACGCGACTATCCGGAGTACGCGGACGGCCTGCTCGTGGCGATCACGGAGCGGCGCACGCGCGCGGACATCGACCGCCTGGCCGAGCTTGCCGCGCATTCGCGCGAGGAGGTGCCGGCGTGAGGCCGGCGGAGCCGCAGACGGTCACCATCTTCGAGCGCTCGCGCGAGGGTCGCCGCGCGTTCACCCCGCCGGCCACGGACGTGCCGGAGACGCCGATCGAGGAGCTGCTGCCGGCCGCGGCCATCCGCTCGCGCCCGCCCGAGCTGCCGGAGGTCTCGGAGCCGGAGATCGTTCGCCACTACAACAACCTCTCCAAGAAGAACTTCGACCTCGACAACGGCTTCTACCCGCTCGGGTCGTGCACGATGAAGCACAACCCGAAGGTCAACGAGCGTGTCGCGGCGCTGCCGGGCTACGCGCGACTGCACCCGCTCCAGGACCCGGAGTACGCCCAGGGCGCCCTGGACCTGATGTGGCGGCTGCAGGCGGCCCTCTCCGAGATCGCCGGCCTGCCGCACGTATCGCTCCAGCCCAGCGCCGGATCGCACGGCGAGCTGGCCGGCCTGCTGCTCACCCGCGCCTACCACGAGGACCGCGGCGAGTCCCGCCACAAGGTGCTCACGCCGGACACCTCGCACGGGACCAATCCGGCCACCGTCACGATGTCCGGCTACGAGGTCGTGAAGGTCGAGACCGCGGCCGACGGTGGGGTGGACCTGGACGACCTGCGCGCGAAGGCCGACGAGGACGTGGCCTGCCTGATGCTGACCAACCCCAACACGCTCGGCCTGTTCGACCGCAACATCGAGGAGATCGCGCGGATCGTGCACGACGCGGGGGCCACGCTCTACTACGACGGCGCCAACCTGAACGCCGTGATGGGCATCTCGCGGCCGGGCGACATGGGCTTCGACATCGTCCACTTCAACCTGCACAAGTCGTTCACCCAGCCGCACGGCGGCGGCGGGCCCGGCGCCGGCCCGATCGCGGTGTCGGACCGTATCGAGCCGTTCCTGCCCGTCCCGCAGGTGGTCGAGGTCGCGTCGCGAAACGGCGACGAGCCGCACTACGACCTCGACTTCGACAGGCCCAAGTCGATTGGCCGCCTGCGCGGGTTCCAGGGCAACTTCGGGGTGTTCGTGCGCTCCTACGCGTACATCTGCTCGGTCGGCGGCGATGGCCTCCGCGACGTGTCCGAGATGGCTGTGCTCAACGCCAACTACCTGCGCGCGCGCCTGGCGGAGCCGGGCATCGGCGAGCTCCTGCCGGTCGCGTTCGATCGCACCTGCATGCACGAGTTCGTGCTCTCGGGCGCCCCCGCCAAGCGCCAGCTGGGGATCAAGACGCTCGACATCGCCAAGCGGCTGCTGGACCACCGCGTGCACCCGCCCACCGTCTATTTCCCGCTGCTGGTGGACGAGGCGCTGATGATCGAGCCCACCGAGACCGAGACCAAGGAGACGCTGGACCGCTTCGCGGACTCGATCAGGGCGATCCTGGACGAGGCGCGCGAGGATCCCGAGATCGCTCGCAACGCTCCGTACGACACGCCCGTGCGCCGCCTGGACGAGGGCGCGGCCGCGCGCCGCCCGGTGGTGCGCCAGCGGCGGGCCGGCGAGCCGCCTCCGGGCGATCCGGACAGCACGAAGCAGGTCACCGGCGGCGCGCTGTAGGTGCCGCGCGGCCGCGCATCCGGCACCAAACGTCCATTCGACCACCTCATGAGGTGGTGAAATGGACGTTCGCCGTCGCTTAGGGCCCGTTTCGGGGCTGGGTGCCTTATTGCTGCGGTTCTCGGCCGGGACCATCTCGGCGCAGCAGCCCACCGACCCCGCCTACGGTAATCCGGGTCCCCTGAGCCTCGACCAACCCCACGCCTAGACTGCCCGCGCGTGCGCATCTTCAGCGGCATCCAGCCCACCGGGCAGAAGCACCTGGGCAACTACGTCGGCGCGATCCGCCAGTACGTGGAGGGCCAGTTTCGCGGCGAGGCCATCTACTGCATCGTGGACCTGCACGCCATCACGGTCCCGTACACGCCGGAGGAGCTGCGGCGCAACGTGCTCGACACCACGGCGGTGCTGCTGGCGGCCGGCCTGGAGCCCGACAAGGGGCACTGCATCCTGTTCCGCCAGAGCGACGTGCACGAGCACACCGAGCTGTGCTGGCTCCTGTCCGCCGTCACGTCGCATGGCGACCTCAACCGGATGAACCAGTTCAAGGAGAAGTCCACGGGCCAGCGCGAGCTGGTGTCCGCCGGGCTCTTCCTCTATCCCCTGCTTCAGGCCGCCGACGTGCTGGCCTACCGCGCCGACGAGGTGCCGGTGGGCGACGACCAGCGCCAGCACGTCGAGCTGATGCGCGACATCGCGGAGCGCTTCAACGAGCGGTTCGGGCAGACGCTCGTGGTGCCGCGCCACCGGATCCCCGAGGTCGGCGGCCGTGTGATGGACCTCCAGTCGCCTGAGCGGAAGATGTCCACCACGCTGGGCAGCGAGGCCGGGACGATCTACCTGCGCGACTCGGACGAGGCGATCGCGAAGAAGGTCCGGAGTGCGGTGACGGACTCCGGCTCGGACGTGGTGCGCGGCGAGGACAAGGCTGGCATCTCGAACCTGATCGAGGTGATGGCGGTGCTCCGGGGGATCGAGCCGGGGGACGTCGAGAGGGAGTTCGCGGACTCCCGCTACGGGGACTTCAAGGCCGCCGTGGCGGACGTCGCGGTCGAGACGATCGCGCCGATACGCGAGCGCTACCTCGAGCTGGCCGCCGACCCCGACCATCTCGAGCGCGTGCTGGCCGAGGGCGCCGACCGCGCGAGGTCGACCGCGTCGCAGACCCTGTCCGACGTCCGGCGCCGGATGGGCGTCGGGCCCCCCGACTAATGTGAGCCGGCGATGATGCGCGCCGCCTCGCTCGACCTCGACCTCGAGGTCTTCCAGGGCCCGTTCGACCTGCTGCTCACGCTCGTGCTGCGCGAGGAGGTCGATCTGCTCGAGGTCGACCTCGCCGACGTCGTGCTGGCGTACGTCGAGCACCTCGAGCGCACCGGGCAGCTCGACCTCGAGTCCACCACGGAGTTCCTCGTGCTGATCGCCGCGCTGCTCGAGCTCAAGTCGCGGCTGATGCTGCCCGGCCAGGAAGACGAGCAGCTCGACTGGCAGCCGGAGGAAGCGGCCGAGGAGCTCTTGTCGCGAATGCTCGAGTACACGCGCTACAAGCGAGGGGCCGAGTTCCTCGCGGCGCGCCTGGCCGTCGAGAGCGGCTTTCGCTACCGGTCGGCCCCGATCCCGCGCGCCCTGCGGCGGGTGTCGCTCGACCTGGCGGAGCAGGCGTACCAGCCCGAGCTGCTCGCCCGCGCGGTCGGCGACCTGCTGCGCACTCCTCCGCCGCTCGACCTGCGCCACATGGCCCTGCCGCGCGTCACCGTGGAGCAGCGGCTGGCTCACCTGCGCGCGCTGCTGCGCTCCCGCGGCCAGTTCCCGTTCGAGGAGGCGCTGGACGGCGCGGATCGCCTGACGGAGGCCGTCACGCTGTTCGCGCTGCTCGAGCTCTACAAGGCCGGCGAGGCCGATTGGACGCAGGCCGCGCCGTTCGCGCCCATCACGGTTACCGCACGGGCCAGCGGGGGAGCGGCTTGAACGAGCTGGCGCGCGTCGTCGAGGCGCTCTTGTTCCTGTCCCCGGAGCCGCTCGCCGCCTCGGAGCTGGCCGACGCCGCCGAGGTGGGCGAGGGCGAGGTCGTGGAGGCGCTGGCCCGGCTGCGCGAGCACTACGCCGACGGGTACCGCGGGGTCGTCCTGCGGGAGGTCGCGGGGGGCTTCACCCTGGCCACCGACCCGGTGGCCGAGCGCGCCGCGCGACGGCTGTTGGCGCGACCGCGCACCCCGCCGCTCACGCAGGCCCAGGCGGAGTGCCTGGCCATCGTGGGCTACCTCCAGCCGGTGTCGCGCCCGGAGATCGCTCGGATCCGCGGCGTCGCGTCCGAATCGGCGGTCGGCACCCTGCTCGAGCGCGGGGTCATCGAGGAGTCGGGGCGCTCCCAGTTCGGCGCCGTGCTCTACCGCACCACGCCGCTGTTCGAGAAGCTCTTCGGCTTGAGCGGGCTGGACGCCCTGCCCGACCCGGCCGGCTTCGACCCCACGCCGGAGGAGGAGGGCGAGCTGCGGGAGCGGCTCCTGAAGGCGGGCGAGCAGCGCGGCGCCGGCTGACGCCTCGGCTTCGCCAGGCGCTACGGCGGTGCCCAGCTTCCAGCAACACCTGGACACGCTCGAGGCGTGGCGGCGCTTCCCCGGCCTCGAACGGCTGGAGCCGCTGGCCGGCGCGCCCCGGGTCGCGCTGAGCTTCGACGACGGGCCGGACCCGGACTCCACCCCCGCCGTGCTGGACGCGCTGGACGAGGCGGGGGTCACGGCCACCTTCTTCGTGATCGGCGAGCAGCTGGAGCGGCACTGGCAGATCGCGCGCGAAGCGCAGGCGCGCGGCCACGAGCTGGGCCTGCACGGGCACGGCCATCCCGCCCACCACGTGCTCTCGCCGGCGGCGGCTCGCGACGAGGTGGCGCGCGGGGTGGGGGCGTTCGAGGCCGCCCTGGGCCGGCGGCCGGCGCTGTTTCGCCCGCCGTACGGGCGCTTCTCGGAGGCGTCCTTCGCGGCCTGCGGCAGCCTGGGCCTCCGCCCCGTCTACTGGTCGGCGTGGGGGATGGACTGGGAGGAGATCGGCCCCGACCGGATCGCGGAGCTCTCGTGCCGGGACCTGGCCGACGGGATGGTGCTGCTGCTGCACGACTCGGCGCGCTACGCCAGCCGCCGAAGCGCCCTGCCGACCGCCCAGTCGATCGCCCGGATCGCGGTCCGGGCGCGGGAGCTGGGGCTGGCGGTGGGCCCCATCACGATGCCCTAGAAGCCCAGAATGGGTAGCGCGGACGCGCCAGATGGGCCGTGGCCGAATGTTCGATCAACGCCTTGGGGCGCTGTGTCGAGCCGGGCGCGCCACCGATAGGCCCCGTGTCGGGCCGCGTCACCCAGCTCCTCCCGGCACCTGCGAATGCAACCGCCCGCCACCGACAAGCCCCGGAAGCTGCTCAGGGCGGCCCAGGTGCTCGCGTTCGGCGTGCTCGGAGTCTTCACCCTCCACACCGGGTTCGGCGTGGGCGGCAAGGAGCTGGACGGCTTCTTCAACGACTGGGTATACAACGCCCTGGTGCTGGCCTCGGCGCTGTCCTGCCTGGTCAGAGCGGTGCGCGTCCGTAAGCACCGCGCTTCCTGGTTCCTCCTCGGTGCCGGCCTGACGGCCTGGACGGCCGCGGAGATCTACAACAGCCTCGTCCTCGCGCACCAGGCCAACCCGCCCTACCCCTCACTCAGCGACGCGCTGTGGCTGTCGTTCTACCCGGCGAGCTACGCGGCCCTGATCCTGCTCGTCCGCGACCGCGTGCACGAGGCGCGCGCCAGCCTGTGGCTGGACGGCGTGGTGGCCGCGCTGGCCGTGTGCGTGGTGTGCGAGGTCACCGTCTTCCACACCGTCTTCAACCAGACGGCCGACACCACCAATCCGCTCGCGGTGGCCACCGACCTGGCCTATCCGGTGGGGGACATGCTGATGCTCGCGCTGGTCGCCAGCGTGTTCGCTCTTACCGCGTGGCGCCCCGGCCGCGCCTGGACCCTGATCGGTCTCGGGCTTGCGACCGCGGCCGTGGCCGACTCGATCTACGCCTACCAGTCGGCCGCCGGAACCTACGAGGTGGGCACCGCGCTGGACGCCCTCTGGCCGGCGGCCACCATGCTCGTGGGCTGCGCGGCCTGGGAGCCGGTCCGCCGGAACGCCGACATCCGCCTGGAGGGCTGGCGGATCCTGCTCCTGCCGGGCGCCTTCGCCCTCTCGGCGCTGGGGTTCCTCGTCTACGACCACTACGGCCACGTGGACGGCGCTGCCGTGATCCTGGCCGGCCTCACGCTCGTGGCGGTCATCGTCCGCACGGCCATGACCTTCGGCGAGAACATGCGGATGCTCCGCAGCAGCCGCCGCGAGGCGCTGACCGACTCGCTCACCGGCCTGGGCAACCGGCGCCGGCTGATGGCGGAGCTCCAGGAGGAGCTGGACGGCGCCGACCGCGACCGTCCGCGGGCGCTGGCCCTGTTCGACCTCGACGGCTTCAAGCGCTACAACGACAACTTCGGTCATCCTGCCGGCGACGCCCTGCTGGCTCGGCTCGGGCGCAACCTGGCCGACGCGGTGCGGCCCTACGGCCGTGCCTACCGGCTTGGCGGCGACGAGTTCTGCGCACTGGTGGCGACGGACGCCGCGGGCGCGGAGCCGGTGGTGGCGGCCGCGACCGAGGCGCTCACCGAGCAGGGCAGGGGCTTCCTGGTGACCGCCTCGCACGGCACGGTTCTGCTGCCCGCGGAGGCGGGGGACTCGAGCGCCGCCATGCAGATCGCCGACCAGCGCCTGTACGGCAACAAGGGCTCACGCCAGAGGACGGCCGTGAGTCAGCAGACGCGCGACGTGCTGATGCAGGTCCTGCAGGAGCGCCAGCCCGAGCTCCACGACCACCTGCACGAGGTCTCCGAGCTGGCGCTGGCCGTGGGGCGCCGGATGTCGCTCACCCCCCAGCAGCTGGACGACATGGCCCGGGCCGCCGAGCTTCACGACGTCGGCAAGATGGCGATCCCGGACGAGATCCTCAACAAGCCGGGTCCGCTCGACCCGGTCGAGCTGGGCTTCATCCGCCAGCACACGGTGGTGGGCGAGCGGATCCTGGCCGCCGCGCCGGCCCTGGCTCCCGTGGCCAAGCTCGTGCGCGCGAGCCACGAGAACTGGGACGGCAGCGGCTATCCCGACGGCCTGGTGGGCGACAGCATCCCGCTGGCCTCCCAGATCATCGCCGTCTGCGACGCGTTCCACGCGATGACCTCGGACCGCCCCTACCAGCCCGCGGCGTCCCCGGAGCTCGCGATGAACGAGCTGCGGCGGTGCGCCGGCACGCACTTCGCGCCCAGGGTCGTGGAGGTGCTCTGCGAGGAGGTCACGCCAAAGCGCAGAGCCGTGCACGCGCACGAGCTGGACATGCCCACCCTCACCGTGCCGGAGGGCTTCCCGAGCCTCCCGATCCAGTAGCCGGGCCCGCGACCGCCCGCGCGCTGGACACACGTCCCATCCGCCGAACGTCCAAGCGGCGTCAGCTCGCGCCCGGGGGTGCCGATCTGGTTCACGGCCCCGCGTAAAGGACTTCCACCGATGAACCGCAGCATCCGCGCCTCACTGCTCACCCTCGGACTCGCGCTCGCCGGACTGATCGCGCCCGGCATGGCCTCGGCCGCCACCGTCTCGATCGTCTCCCGCGTGGCGACGTTCTCGGCCGCCACCGGCGAGACCAACCACCTGACGATCACCAACGTCGGCGGCGGTTGGGTCCAGTTCTACGACTCCGGCGTGACGACCATGACGGCCGGCAGCGGCTGCAGCCCGGTCACGGCCCAGAAGGTCGACTGCCCGGGCGCCAGCGCCGACGCCTACTCGGTCGATCTTGGTGACGGCAACGACTACGTGCAGGACAACCTCTTCTACACCTCCACGACGATCTACGGCGGCGCCGGCAACGACACGATCACCGGCGGCGGCGGGAACGACACGATCAGCGGCGGCGCCGGCAACGACACGATCAACGGGGGCGGTGGCGACGACACCATCGACGGCGACGGTGGCGCGGACGCGATCTCAGGCGGGACGGGCGTGGACACCGTCACGTACGCGACGCGCCCGGCGCCGGTCACGGTCACGATCGGCGACTCACTGGCCAACGACGGCGAGGCCGGCGAGGGCGACAACCTCGATGCCACCGTCGAGAACGTGGTCGGCGGCTCGGGCGGCGACCACCTGACCGGCAGCGCCGGTGCCAACAGCCTCGTGGGCGGGGCCGGCGACGACGTGCTGGTCGGCGGCGGAGGCAACGACACCCTGGACGGTGGTACCGGCACCGACAGCTTCGACGGCGGCGCCGGCATCGACACGATCAAGGCGCGCGACACGATCGCCGAGAGCGTTGCCTGCGGCAGCGAGGCCGACGCGGTCGAGGCCGACTACAACGACGTCGTGGCGGCCGACTGCGAGGCCGTGGACCGCAGCGCGGCGCCGCCGGTCGCGCCTCCGCCGGTCGATCCGATCATCCCGCCGCCCCCGACCGGCAACGGCGACGTGGTCCCACCGATCGTGGCGGCCATCTCGTCGGCCCCTGCTGCGCTGTCGCCGGACGGAGTGGTGGCGGTCAAGCTGGCCTGCCCGCGCGAGGCCTTCGAGGGCTGCGAGGGAACGGTGTCCATCGAGCTCATGGACGGTGCCAAGGGCACCCCCGCCAAGGCCAAGCTGGTCTCGGCTCGCCGGCGGAAGGTCACGCAGTCGCGCAAGCGCTTCAAGATCGCGGCGGGCGGCACGGCCACGGTGCCGGTCAAGCTCGACCGGCGCGTCTTCCGGCGCTTCCGCGGCCGCCGCCACGTGAAGGCCGCGGTGACGGTCACGATGAAGAACGCGACCGGGACGACCACCACGACCCGCGTGATCGCCCTGCGGCGGGTCTTCAAGGCCAAGCACCACAAGAAGTAGCGGGGCCGCGGGCCCCGCGGAGACGTGTCTCAGGCCGCGGCGGAGCGCGCCGCCAGCTGGCCGCACGCGGCGTCGATCTCGCGACCGCGCGTCAGCCGGACGGTGGCCCTGACCCCGCGTTCCTCGAGAGCGGCGCGGAAGGCGTCGGTGGCGGACCGGGTGGATCCCTGGAGCCCGGAGTCGGTCGGGTTGTACGGGATCAGGTTGACCTTGAACATCGAACGCGGCTCGAGCGCGCGGGCGAGGGCCAGGGCCTGCTCGTAACGGTCGTTCACGCCCCGGAGCATCAGGTACTCCACGAACACGGGCTGCCTGCGCGCTTCGGACCAGCCCCGGCAGGCGTCCAGCACGTCCACCAGCGGATAGCGGTCGTTGACGGGCATCAGCTCCGAGCGCAGCGTCTCGTCGGCGGCGTGGAGCGACAGGGCCAGGCGCACGGGCGGGCCCTCGCGGCGGAGGCGCTCGATGCCGGGGATCCAGCCCACCGTGGAGATGGCCGTGCGGCGGGGGACGATCCCGAGGTCGGGCAGCCGCCCGCAGGCCGCGAGCACCGCGTCGAGGTTGAGCAGGGGCTCGCCCATCCCCATGAACACCGCGTGGTCGACGGGCTCGATCCGCCGGAAGTGCAGCGCCTGGTCGAGGATCTCGGAGCTCGTGAGGTTGCGGGCGAAGCGCATCCGCCCCGTGGCGCAGAAGGTGCACGTCAGCGGACAGCCGGACTGGCTTGACAGGCAGAGCGAGCGGCGGCCGTCGCCGTAGCGCATGAGCACGGCCTCGATCGGGCGCCCGTCCGCTGTGTGGAAGAGCGCCTTCTGCGTCCCGTCGCGAGCGCGCGCCTCGTGCGCGAGCGCCAGCGTGGACAGCGGCAGCTCCCCTTCCAGGCGCTCGCGGAGCGGGGCGGGCAGGTTGGTCATCTCCTCGTACGACGCGGCCCCGCGCGCCACCCACTCCCACACCTGGGCGGCGCGGAAGGGCGGCTCGCCGGCGCGGTCGAGCAGCTCGTCGAGCTGGAGCAGGTCCACGCGGCAAGTGTGGCAGCCTGATCCGGTGCGGCTGGCCAAGTTCATGGCACACGCCGGGGTCGCCTCGCGGCGGGCCTCGGAGCGGCTGATCGCGGACGGCCGCGTGACCGTCGGGGGTGTGACGGTCACCGATCCAGCGTGCGACGTGGACGAGCAGAGCGGCGTGGCCGTGGACGGCGAGCCCGTGGCGCCCGAGAGCCTGGCCGTGTACGCGCTCAACAAGCCGGCCGGGGTGGTGTCCACGGCTCGCGACACGCACGGGCGGCCGACCGTCACATCGCTGGTCCCGGCCGAGCGGCGCCTCTACCCCGTCGGCCGCCTGGACGTCGACAGCACCGGCCTGATCCTGCTGACCAACGACGGCGAGCTGGCCAACCGGCTGACCCACCCCCGCTACGAGGTCCCCAAGACCTACCGCGCGCGGGTGGAGCCGGCGCCGGTCGCGGAGGCGGGACTGCGCAGGATGCGCGAGGGCCTGGACCTGGAGGACGGGCGGACCTCGCCGGCGCAGGTGCGCCAGGTGCGCGCGGGCGTCCTGGAGATCACCCTCCGCGAGGGACGCAAGCGCCAGGTGCGGCGGATGTGCGAGGCGGTTGGCCACAGGGTGGTGGAGCTGCGGCGCATCGCGTTCGGCCCCCTGCGCCTGGGCGACCTGGGCGACGGCCGCCACCGTCGGCTGACCGCGGCCGAGATCGAGCGCCTGCGCACGGCCGGTCCAGGCGACAACGGCTGAGAGGCTGCGAGAATCAGGCGGCGATGCGACTGCAGGCGCTCAGGGGCGCGACCACCGTGGACCGAAACGACTCCGAGGCGATCCTCTCGGGGACCGAGGAGCTCGTGCGCACGCTGATGGAGCGAAACGAGCTGACGCCGGAGGACATGGTCAGCTGCATCTTCACCTGCACCCCGGACCTTGACGCCGAGTTTCCCGCCGTCGCGGCCAGGCGGCTGGGCCTGGGCGGCGTGCCGCTCATCTGCGCGCGCGAGATCGACGTGCCGGGCGCCCTGCCGCGGGTCATCCGGCTGATGCTGCACTGCTACAGCGCCAACGGGCAGCCCGCACAGCACGTGTACCTGCGCGACGCCGCCACCCTCCGGCGCGATCTCGAGGAGGCGCAGTGAGCCTCGAGTTCGCCGAGCGCCTGCGGCGCATTCCCGTCTACCCGGCGGCCGAGACATACGAGTTCGGCGGCGAGCTGGTCAAGCTCGCGTCCAACGAGACCCCGTGGCCGCCGCACGCCGCGGTGGTCGCGGCGATCCAGCGCCAGCTGGACACGCTCAACCGCTATCCGGATCCCGAGAACACGCTCCTGCGGCGCACGCTGGCCGATCGCCTGGAGAGACAGCCCGGCCGCGTGGCCGTGGGCAACGGCTCGTGCGAGATCCTGCTGGCGGCCGCCGAGGCGCTGCTGGAGCCGGGCGCCGAGATCGTCTACGCCTGGCCGTCGTTCTCGATGTACCCGCACCTCGCGGCGGCGAGCGGAGCGCGGGCGATCGAGGTGCCGCTCGACGGCGAGGGCTGCCACGACCTCGAGGCGATGGCGCGCGAGGTGACCGCCGCCACGCGGATGGTGCTGGTGTGCAACCCCAACAACCCGACGGCCACGGCCCTGCCGATCGAGCAGGTCGCCGCGTTCGTCGCCGAGCTGCCGCGCCACGTGTGCGTGATCGTCGACGAGGCCTACGTCGAGTTCTCGACGCTCCAGGACCCCGACGAGTCGCTGGTGCTGGCGGACCGTCACCCCAACCTCGTGCTGCTGCGCACCTTCTCCAAGGTCTACGGCCTGTGCGGGCTGCGCGTGGGCTACGCGCTCTGCTCCGAGGACTTCCGCCTGGCCGTGGACCGCGTGCGCCAGCCGTTCTCGGTCAACGCGCTGGCCCAGGCCGCGGGCGTGGAGGCGCTGGCCCACCAGGACGAGGTGGCCCGGCGCGTGGAGCGCACCGCCATCGAGCGCCTGCACGTGGAGGGCGAGCTGGAGGAGCGCGGGCTTGCGACCAGCGACAGCCAGGCCAACTTCTCGTGGGTGTCGCTGGGCGATCGCGACGAGGCCGCCATCCTGCGCGGGCTGGCCGAGCGCGGCGTGATCGTGCGCGGCGGGAAGGACCTGGGCGAGGAGGGTCACCTGCGCGTGACCTACGGGACGCGCCCCGAGAACGACCGCTTCCTGGCGGCGCTGGACGACGTGCTGGGCTGAGCGCCGCCGGCTCCCGCCCCTCAAGCCGCTCGACACCGCGCCGATAGGTGTTAAGGTCACCTCCGATGCACGATTCAGGCACGCAGATCCACCCCGGAAGCGCCCCCGCCGGCGCCTTTGCGCGTGCCTATCTCTGGACCTGGCGATTTAGCTAGGCGTCCGGCAGCGGCCGCAGCACCAGCCGCCGACCGAGTTCCGACTCCCCGCCGGGCGCCGACCCCACCGGCCTCTTTATTGGCCAGCTACGTACCAGCAATAGGATTTCCAGTCGCTATTTCGAAAGGTTCCCGGGACAGATGATGATCGTGATGAGAGAGGGCGCTACGACCGAGCAGGTCGACGCCGTGATCCGCCAGGTCGAGGGGGTGGGAGCGCAGGCGCACGTCTCGCGCGGCGATATCCACACCGTGATCGGCGCGATCGGCGATCGAGAGCACGTTGCCAACCTGGAGCTGGACGGCTTCGACGGCGTGGATCACGTCGTGCCGATCACCCGCCCGTACAAGCTCGCGTCGCGGCAGTTCAAGCGCGACGAGTCGACGGTCATCGACATCGAGGGCCGCAAGATCGGCGGGCCGCACTTCATGACGATCGCCGGGCCGTGCACCGTCGAGTCGCGCGAGACCATGCTGGAGGCCGGCCGCGTGGTGCGCGACGCCGGTGCCCAGCTGCTCCGCGGGGGCGCGTACAAGCCGCGCACGTCGCCGTACTCGTTCCAGGGCCTTGGCGGCGAGGGCCTTCGCCTGTTGCAGGAGGCCAAGGAGGAGACCGGCCTGCCGATCGTCACCGAGCTCATGGACGTGCGCGACCTCGATGCGGTGCTGGAGGTCGCGGACGTGATCCAGCTGGGCGCCCGCAACATGCAGAACTACACGCTGCTCACCGAGGTGGGGCGCAGCGGTCGCCCGGTGCTGCTCAAGCGCGGGCTGTCCGCCACGCTCGACGAGCTGCTGATGGCGGCCGAGTACGTGCTCAAGGAGGGCAACGACAAGGTGATGCTCTGCGAGCGCGGGATCCGCACCTTCGAGACCGCCTACCGCTTCACGCTCGACCTCATGGCGGTGCCGGTGCTCAAGCAGCTGACGCACCTGCCGGTGGTGGTCGACCCGAGCCACGCGGCGGGCAAGCGCGACCTGGTCCCGGCGCTGTCGTACGCGGCTGCCGCGGCGGGGGCCGACGGCATCATCGTGGAGATCCACCCGGAGCCCGAGGCGGCGATCTGCGACGGGCCGCAGGCGCTCCTGGCCGACGACTTCCCCGCCTACCTGCGCAAGCTCGAGCAGGCCGCGGCCCTGGCGGGCAAGGAATTCGCCCGCGTCTGAGCAGCGGGCGCCCAGCGCGATGCGCGTAGCCGTGCTCGGGGTCGGGCTGATCGGCGGCTCGGTCGGCCTGGCCGCGCGCGAGCAGGGCGCCGAGGTGGCCGGCTGGGACCTTGACCCGGACGTGCTCGAGGGCGCGCGCGAGCGAGGAGCCGTCGACCACGCGGCCGCGTCGATCGCGGAGGCGGTCGCCCAGGCCGAGGCGTGCTTCCTGTGCGCTCCGGTGGGCGCCCTGCCGGCGCTGACCGTTGACGCCCTGGCCGTGGCACCGGCGGACTGCGTGGTGAGCGACGTCGGCTCCACCAAGCGGGCATTGGCCGGCGCAACCGACGACGAGCGGTTCATAGGCGGCCACCCGATCGCCGGCTCGGAGGCGTCGGGCGTGGAGCACGCGCGCGGCGACCTGTTCCAGGGCGCGGCCTGGTACCTGACCCCGGGCGAGCGGTCCTCGGGAGTTCTGTACGAGCGGCTGCACGGGCTGCTGGTCTCGCTGGGCGCTCGCCCGATGGCGATCGACGCCGAGACCCACGACCGCCTCCTGGCCAGCGTCAGCCACCTGCCCCACGTGCTGGCCAACGTGCTGGTCGCGCAGGCGGCCGAGACGCTGGGCCGCGAGGGCGAGGCGCTGCCCCGCGTGGGTCCCAGCTTCCGCGACGCCACGCGCGTGGCCGGGGCCAGCTCCGACGTCTGGACCGACATCTACATGACCAACGCGGAGGCGATCGCCGAGCGCGTGGACGAGGCCGTCGAGCGGCTGAATCGAGTGGCCGAGCAGCTACGCGCCGGGGACTCGGCCGCCGTGAGGGCCTGGAACGACGCGGCCCGCGACGACCGCCAGCGGCTGCTCGAGGCCGACCTGGCCGGCGGCCCGGTCCACGAGCTGAGCGTGTCGGTGCCCAACCGGCCCGGTATCGTCGCGCAGGTGGCTCTGGCCCTCGGCCGCGGCGGTGTGAACATCGCCGACATGGCGCTCGCGCCGGCGCCCGACAACCGCTCGGGCGCGATCACGCTGTGGGTGGTCGGGGAGGGCGCGGCGGCACGCGCGGCGGCGCTGGTCGAGGAGCTCGGCTTCCCGGTCGCCGAGCGGCCGTGAGGCGCCGGTTCGAGCCGTCGGGCCCGCTGAGGGGCCGGATGGCGCCGCCGGCGGACAAGTCGATCTCGCATCGCGCCGCGCTGTTCGCGGCGATGTGCGACGAGCCCGTGACGGTCGAGAACTACCTCCACGCCGACGACACCACCTCGACGCTGGACGCGATCCGCTCGCTGGGCGCCGGAGTGGAGCACCGCGACGACGGCGCCCTCGTGATCCGCGGGGTGGGCCTGAGCACCGCCGCGCCCACCACGGGCGGGCTCCTGGACGTGGGCAACGCCGGAACGCTGCTCCGGATCCTGCCCGGCTGGCTCGCCGGCCAGCCCGGCGGCGAGTGGAAGCTGGACGGGGACGCGTCGATCCGCACGCGGCCGATCGACAGGATCGTCGAGCCGCTGACGCGGATGGGGGCCCGGTTGGAGGCGCGCGAGGGTCGCTTCGCCCCGCTCACCGTCAAGGGGGCCGAGCTGACCGCGATCGACTACGAGCTGCCGGTGGCCAGCGCGCAGGTCAAGTCCTGCGTGCTGATCGCCGGCCTCATGGCGGAGGGTGAGACGAGCGTGACGGAGCCGCTGCCCACCCGCGACCACACCGAGCGGATCCTGCGCCGCGCCCGGGTGCCGGTGCCGCGAGCGGGCAACACCGTCCGCGTGGCGCCGGTGGACGAGCTCGAGCTGGAACACGTCGTGGTGCCGGGCGACCCGTCGTCGGCTGCCTTCCTCGCGGCCGCGGCGTGCGTCGTCTCCGGCTCGCGGATCGTGCTCCAGGACATGGCGCTGAACTGGACCCGCACCGGCTTCTTCCGCATCGCGCGGCGCATGGGGGCCGTGATCGTCGGCGACCTGGAGGAAGAGCCGGCCGAGGATGCGTCCGAGGAGCCCGCCGGCGAGCTGGACGTGACGCAGGCGCCGCTCGAGGCGACGGTGGTCGAGCCTCACGAGGTGCCGCTTGCCATCGACGAGCTGCCGCTGGTGGCTCTGCTCGGGTGCTTCGCCGACGGCGAGACGGTGGTGAGCGGAGCCGGGGAGCTGCGTCTCAAGGAGTCCGACCGGATCGCCGGCGTGGTCAACGGCCTGCGCGGCCTGGGCGCCGACATCGAGGCCACGGACGACGGCTTTGCGGTGCACGGTGGCGGCGGCCTGGACGGCGGGACGCTCGACTCCCTGGGCGACCACCGCCTGGCGATGCTGGGCGCTGTGGCCGGGCTGGCTTCGAGGAACGGCGTGGAGGTCGAGGGCATGGAGGTGGCCGCGGTCTCCTATCCCGGATTCGAGGACCAGTTGGTGGCGTTAACCGCCTCCTAGTGGGGTAAATTTCCCGGTCTTGATGCGACGGGAAGGCAGGGTCCTGACGCGTGGAGCCGCGGCTGTGCTCGCGGCGATGGCGATCGGCTGCGCGGCGGCGGCGACCGCGGCTGCCGCCACGCCCGACCACGGCACGCTCACGCTGGGCGCCGACGGAAAGGGCACCGTCACCTGGAAGGGCACCGTGGGCACCACGCCGGCCACGGCCGGCGCCACCACCGACGCCTGCTTCGGAAGCGACCGCAAGCCCGACACGACAGTGGGCTGCGACTTCTTCACGCTGAACGTGGACGCGCCCCCGGAGACCATCCGCAGGTTCATCGGATCGATCGACACCACCGCGAAGAACTTCGGTGCCACCAACGACCTCGACATCGCGGTCTACGTGAAGAACCCCGACGGCACGAAGGGCTACCAGGTGCAGGCCCCCGCTGGCGCGGGCGGCAACCAGATCGGCCAGGACGAGCTCTACCCGCTGCTGGACGCCGCGGCGCCGGCGCGCTCCTACTACTTCGTGGCCGTGCCCTACACCGCCGCGCCCGGCACGACCTACGACGGCGCCGCCACGTTCAACTTGAAGCCGGCCAAGCCCACCCTGGACGCCCTCAACAAGGCGCTCGGGTTCGGTCCCGCCAACTACCGGGCGTCGCACGACAGCTTCGTCTCGCACTCGGAGCCCTCGATCGCGATGGACCCCCTGAACCACAATCACCTGATCGCGGGCTCGAAGATGTACGAGGACCTGGCGCGCTACCTGTTCAAGGCCGGCACGTACGAGTCCTACGACGGCGGGAGGACCTGGAAGGACCTGGGCCAGCTGCCGGGCTACTGCCAGGCGCCCGGCCAGTGCGACCCGAACAACGAGGACGCCTACCGCACCGTCTCGGACATCTCGCTGGCGTACGACGACGAGGGCAACGCCTACGCCAACGTGCTCGACGCGCCGGGCGGAACGCTGGCGTTCACGGGCTTCAACATGACCGCGCACATCAAGCACCCCGGCCAGCCGTGGTCGGGCCCGATCGTCGTGCACGACAACCAGACCAACCCGCTGACCCAGCAGGTCCTGCTCGACGACAAGAACTGGATCGCCGTGGACAACCACACCGACGTGAACGGCGGCCCCAACAGGCCGCACGACGGCAAGATCGGGACGATGTACATCTGCTGGAGCCTGGACGTCAGCGTCAATCCCGTGCCGGGCCAGCAGATCGTCCTCGAGCGATCGACGGACGGCGGCCACACGTGGTTCGGCAGCGTGCCGGGCAACAACACGCCTGAGCAGATCAGCCAGAAGGGCGCGATCGCCGGGACCGGCTGCCACGTGGCGATCGGGCCCAAGGGCGAGGTCTACATCACCTGGTACGACAACCAGGCCGATGCGCTGATGCAGGCCAAGTCGACTGACCGCGGGACCACGTTCACCCCCGCCCATCCCATCGCCACGATCACCGGCATCACCGCCCCGTTCAACAACGAGGCGTTCCGCAACCTGTCGATCCCCACGTCCGGGGTCGACTCGGCCGGCAACGTGTACGTGGCCGTGGCGTCCAAGAACGGAGACGGCGCCCCGGTCGTCCAGGGCGCGGTGGACGGCACCGACCCCAAGCACCCGGTGCCGGACGGCCAGCAGCAGCACGAGCAGGGCGACGCGGCCAACGGCGGCTCCGGATCCGACATCGTGCTGTTCAAGTCGACCGACGGAGGCACCACGTACACCGGGCCGGTGCGCGTCAACCAGGACAAGAAGCCGTCCGACTCCGACCAGTTCCAGCCCTGGATCGCGGTGACGGACAGGGGCCAGGTGAACGTCTCGTACTTCGATCGCCGCAACGACCCCAACGACCTCTTCATCGACACCTGGCTGTCGCGCTCGAACGACGGCGGCAAGACGTTCCACGACACTCGCGTGACGCACCAGGCGTGGGACCCGCGGGTCAACCCGCCCACGTCCACGTCCGGCGAGTTCATCGGCGACTACCAGGGCCTGGTCGCCGACGACAATGTCGCGATCCCGTTCTGGAACGACACGCAGGCGGCCAACCTGTCGAAGGGCTCGTCCGGATACTCGCCGTGGCAGGAGGTGTACGCGGCCCGGATTCCCAACACGGCGTCGAAGGGCGGGCCCACCTGCCGCGACCGCAAGCCGCCCACCTCGACGCTCCGGAAGCGGCGGGTGAAGGTCACGAGCAAGGCGATCAGCGCCAGCGGCACCTCCAAGGACACGGGCTGCAAGGGCAACGCCAAGGCCAACCTCGGGGGCGTCAAGGGCAGGGTCAAGACGGTCCTCGTGTCGGTGGCCAAGGTCCGGGGCGGGGGCGGCTGCCGCTTCCTACAGGCGAACGGGACGTTCACCAAGGCCCGCAGCTGCCGCCGCGCCGTGCTCCTGCCCGCCAAGGGAACGAGCAAGTGGAGGTTCAGCTTCCACAAGCGGCTGCCGCGCGGCAGCTACCGGCTGGTGGTGCGCGCGAAGGACGCCGCAGGCAACAAGGAGAAGCCGTCCCGGCGGAACACGGCTTCGTTCACGGTCAGATGAGGGAGGAATGATGCGAGCTCGGACCACGTTGACCGCTGTCGTAGTCGCCTGTTCGGTGAGCATGCTCGGGGCGGGCACGGTGCAGGCGGCGTCGCCAGGCGCGGCAACGCTCACTCCCGACGCCCAGGGCAAGGGCAAGGTCACGTGGTCCGGCTCCGTCTCCGCCGGCACGGCCGACAACGGGACCACCGACGACTGCTTCGGCGCCGACAAGAAGCCCGACCCGACGTCCGGGTGTGACTTCTTCACGCTCACCGTGAGCACCCCGGCCGGCTTCTACAACCAGTTCCTCGGCGGCGTGCAGTTCACCGTGACGGGCTTCGCGCCGTTCGACCTCGACCTCGGCATCTACCGCCTGAACGCGGACGGGACGCACGGCGAGAAGGCGGGCTCCAGCGGCAACCTGCCGGGCATGGACGAGATCACCACCGTCGCGCAGGCGGAGGGCAAGTACATCGTGGCCCTGGTGCCGTACGCCGCGCCTCCCCTGACCCCGTACACCGCGGTGGCCGGGTTCAACCTCAAGAGGGCCAACCCCACGCTGCCGGTCCTCAACCACCGCCTCGGCGCGGGACCGGCCAACTACCGCGCCTCGCACGACCAGTACGTGTCCCACTCGGAGCCGTTCATCGCCATGGACCCCCTGAACCACAACCACCTGGTGGCGGGATCGAAGATGTACGAGAGCCTGCCCAAGTACTTCTTCAAGGCGGGGACGTACGAGTCGTTCGACGGCGGGAAGACGTGGAAGGACTGGGGCCAGCTTCCGGGCTACTGCCAGGACGTCGGCCAGTGCGATCCGAACGACGACGCGCACTACCGCGTGGTGTCGGACATCATCACCGCCTTCGACGACGAGGGCAACGCCTACACCAACACCCTCGACGCGCCCGGTGGCGCCACCGGGACCGGCTGGAACCAGACGCTGCACATCAAGCAGCCGGGCAAGCCGTGGTCGCAGCCGATCGTCGTGCACGACAACCGCAACAACCCGATCAGCCAGCAGCTCCTCCTCGACGACAAGAACTTCCTCGCCGTCGACAACGTGACCCACGTCGACGGCAGCCCGAACAAGCCGCACGACGGCAAGATCGGGACGATGTACGTCTGCTGGGGCTTGGACGGCGCCACCGCGCCCACCCAGCAGATCGTGCTCATGCGCTCGCTGGACGGCGGCCACACCTGGGGCGGCGAGGTACCGGGGGACAACACCCCGATCCAACTGAGCCAGAAGCAGGCGATCTCGGGCATCGGCTGCCACGTGATCATCGGGCCCCAGGGCGAGGTCTATGTGACCTGGTACGACAACCAGGTCGACGCGATGATGCAGGTGAAGTCGACGGACCACGGCGCGACCTTCACCCCCGCGCGGCCGGTCGTGATGATCTCGGGGGTCAACTCGCAGTTCGAGGGCCAGTCGTTCCGCAACCTCTCGATCCCCACCACCGGGATCGACTCGCAGGGCAACATCTACATCGTTTCCACATCGCAGGACGGCAACGGAAACCCCGTTCTCGCAGGGATGTCGGCCGAGCGGATCAAGGAGATCCGCGACGGCTGGCGCGCCGAGGCAGAGGCCGCCGGCGCCCAGAGCACGGGCTCGGACATCGTGCTGTTCAAGTCGACCGACGGCGGGCAGACGTACCAGGGACCGGTGCGCGTGAACCAGGATCCGAAGACGCTCAACGCGGACCAGTTCCAGCCCTGGATGGCGATCACCCCCAGGGGGCAGCTCGACATCATGTACTTCGACCGCCGCAACGATCCCAACAACTGGTTCATCGGCGAGTACCTGTCGCGCTCGAACGACGGCGGCAAGACGTTCACGGACACCCGCTTCGACCACCAGATGTGGGACCCGCGGATCAACCCGCCGATCTCGCCGTCGGGCCAGTTCATAGGCGACTACCAGGGCATCGTGGCCGACGACAACGTCGCGATCCCGTTCTGGAACGACACCCAGGCGGCAAACCTGCCGGCGTCGTCGAAGGGGCACTCGCAGTGGCAGGAGGTCTACGCCGCGCGGATCCCGAACACGCAGGGGGCGGGGGGACCGTGCCGCGACCGGAAGCCCCCGCGGTCGACGCTGAAGCGCAACGGCGTCAAGGTCACCGGGAAGGGCTTCACCGTCTCGGGCCGGTCGACGGACCAGGGCTGCAAGGGCCTGACCGCGGCCACCTCCCTGAAGGGCGGTATCCAGAAGGTCTACGTATCGGTGGCCAGGGTCCTCCGAAGCGGGAGCGGCTGTCGCTTCCTCCAGGCCAACGGCAAGTTCGGCAAGGCGCGCAACTGCAACCACGGAGTGCTGCTGCCGGCCAGCGGTACCCGCAAGTGGAAGTTCACGTCCAAGGTGAAGTTGAAGCCGGGGACGTACCGGTTCGTGGCCCGGGCGAGGGACACGCATGGGAACAAGGAGAAACCGGCCAAGCGGCGCAACCGCGTGGTGTTCCAGGTGCGGTAGGCGCGGTTCCAGCGGCCGGGCCCGGGGCGTGGCTGCGCGGGTCCTTGCTCCGGTAGAGACTCCCGGTCCTCACTAGTCCTCGGCCCATAGGCGCCACCGTTCGCGGTCTTCCGTCATTGCTGCTTTTTGGGCCTGCGGAGTCGTTCGGCCGGGAGTCTCCACCGTCGCTTCCCGCGATCAACCGCGTCGGGACGGAGGCTGGGCGCGATTCGGCTGGGTCCGGGGCGGCTGTCTTGCATGGCTAGCGATGGCTAGCCTTGCGCGCCAATGGTCATCGCCATCGACGGGCCCGCGGGCGCGGGGAAGAGCACGGTCGCGCGGGGGGTTGCTCGGGCGCTGGGCTCGGGCTACCTGGATTCGGGGGCGATGTACCGCGCCGTGGCGCTGTCGCTGCTCGAGAACGGGGGCGATCCGGCCGAGCGGGCCGCCGCCGCTCGGATCGAGCTGGGCGATCGCGTGCTGCTCGACGGGCGTGACGTGAGCGAGGCCATTCGGGCGCCCGAGGTGTCCGAGGCCGCTTCGCGGATCGCGACCAGTCAGCCCGTTCGCCAGGCGATGGTGCGCAAGCAGCGCGACCTGGTCTCGGAGGGCGACTGGGTGGCCGAGGGCCGCGACATCGGGACGGTCGTGGCCCCGGACGCCAGGCTCAAGATCTTCCTGACGGCCAGCCCCGAGCAGCGCGCGCGCCGACGCGCCGCCGACCTCGGCACGGACTGGCGCGTGGTGCTGAAGGACCAGGCGCTGCGCGACGCGCAGGACCGCGAGCGTGCGCACTCGCCGCTGCGTCCGGCGCCGGAGGCGATCGAGCTGGACACGACCGACCGTCCCGTCGAGGACGTGGTTGCCCAGATCGTCGGCCTCGTCCGCGACGCCCGCCGCTGATGGCGCTCCCGCGCGTCGCGATCGTCGGCTATCCAAACGTCGGCAAGTCCACGCTGGTCAACCGCCTGAGCGGCACCCGCGAGACGGTGGTGCACGAGCAGGCCGGGGTCACGCGGGACCGCAAGGAGGTCGAGGCCGACTGGAACGGTCACCGCTTCCTCCTGGTCGACACCGGCGGGGTGGACATGGCGGACAGCGACGAGCTGGCTCGCGAGGTCCAGCGTCAGGCGCGCGCCGCGCTCGCCGACGCCGACGCGATCGTGCTGTGCGTGGACGCGCGCACCGGGGTGCGTCCCGGCGACCTGGAGCTGGCCGAGGAGCTGCGCGGGGCTCGGGTTCCCGTGGTCGTGGCCGCCAACAAGGTCGACAGCGCTCCCGCC
Source organism: Thermoleophilaceae bacterium (assembly GCA_034664185.1). Classification (GTDB taxonomy): domain Bacteria; phylum Actinomycetota; class Thermoleophilia; order Solirubrobacterales; family Thermoleophilaceae; genus AC-37. Next base: position 2,591 of record JAXDIC010000070.1, on the reverse strand, counting down.
ATCCCCGAGTCGGCCGAGTTCCACCGGCTGGGCCTGGGCGAGCCGGTCGCCGTCTCGGCCGCGCAGGGGCTGGGCACCGGCGACCTGCTCGATCGGATCGTGGCGGCCATCCAGGACCGTACGGATGGGCAGCCGGACGAGCCGAGCGAGGTGAGGTTGGCCGTGATCGGGCGGCCGAACGTCGGCAAGTCGTCGCTCGTCAACGCGTTCCTCGGGCAGGATCGAGTGATCGTCTCGGACCGTTCGGGCACCACGCGCGACGCGATCGACACGCGGCTCGAGGTGGACGGCCGTCCGGTGGTCCTGGTGGACACCGCGGGGCTTCGCCGGCGCGCGAAGGTGGCCGGGACCGTGGACTACTACGCACAGCTGCGCTCGGAGCGCGCGGCGGAGAGGGCGGACGTCGCGATCGTCGTGGCCGACGCGCTGGAGGGGCTGACAAGCGAGGACCTGCGCGTGGCGGACCTGGCGATGGCCAAGGGCTGCGCCACCGTGCTCGCGTTCAACAAGTGGGACGTGACCAGGACCGACCTGGACGACGCGCGGGAGCGCGCCCTGGTGCGGGTCCGGCTGCGACCCGAGGTGCTGGCGGTGTCGGCCAAGACCGGCCGCGGCGTCCAGCGCCTGCTGGCCCGGTCGATGGACCTGGCGGACAAGGCCGGCACCCGGATCCCCACCAGCGAGCTCAACCGCTTCGTGTCCGATGTCGAGTCCGCCCGCCAGCCGCCGGTTGTCCGCGGTCGGCGGCTCAAGTTCCTCTACATGACCCAGTACGACACGGCGCCGCCCCGCTTCAGCATCCAGGTGTCCGATCGCGGCCGGCTGACACGCGACTACGGGTTCTTCCTGGAGAACCGGCTGCGGGAGCGCTACGGGCTTCAGGGCGTGCCGCTGATCATCGACTACCACGGCCGCGAGGAGTCCCGGACCGGTGGCCGCCGGGCCAGGAGCAGCCGCTAACCTCTGCGGGTCCCGGAGGCAGGATTTGCGCCCCGGGAACAGTCTCGAACCCGACCTCCGGAGCTTCCTCCAGCCGCGATGACGAGCCACGCGCCTTCAGAAAACGAGTACCTGTTCACGTCCGAGTCCGTCACCGAGGGGCACCCGGACAAGATGGCGGACCAGATCTCGGACGGCGTCCTCGACGCGGTCATGCGCGACGACCCGCAGGGGCGGGTGGCGTGCGAGACGCTGGTGAACACCGGGCTGGTCGTCGTCTCCGGCGAGATCTCGACCACCACCTACGTCGACGTGCCCAAGATCGTCCGCGAGACCGTGGACCGGATCGGCTACAACGACGCGAGCTTCGGGTTCGACTGCAAGACCTGCGCGGTGCTCACCGCCATCGACGAGCAGTCGCCCGACATCGCCCAGGGCGTGGACAAGGCGTACGAGTCCCGCACCGACCCCTCCGACGACGACGAGCTGGACGTTGCCGGCGCCGGCGACCAGGGCATGATGTTCGGTTACGCCACGCGCGAGACCAAGGAGCTCATGCCGATGCCGATCGCGCTCGCCCACCGGCTGGCGCACCGGCTGGCGGAGGTCCGCCGCGCGGAGTCCGTCCCCTACCTGCGGCCGGACGGCAAGACGCAGGTGACGGTGCGGTACGAGTCCGGCCGCCCGGTGGAGATCGAGAAGATCCTGATCTCCACCCAGCACAAGCCGGGCGTGGACGCCGACACGCTGATCAAGCCGGACCTGTGGGAGCACGTGGTGCACCCGATCCTTCCCGGCGAGCTGTACGACGAGCACAAGCTGCTGGCCAACTTCCTGGTCAACCCCACCGGCAAGTTCGAGATCGGCGGCCCGATGGGCGACTGCGGGCTGACCGGGCGCAAGATCATCGTCGACACCTACGGCGGCGCGGCGCGGCACGGCGGGGGCGCGTTCTCCGGCAAGGACCCGTCCAAGGTCGACCGCTCGGCGGCCTACGCGGCCCGCTACGTGGCCAAGAACGTGGTGGCGGCCGGCCTGGCCGACCGCTGCGAGATCCAGGTGGCCTACGCGATCGGCGTTGCGCATCCGGTCTCGCTGATGGTCGAGACGTACGGCACCGAGCGGGTGTCGCGCTCGAAGATCGCCGAGCTGATCGGCGAGCACTTCGACCTGCGCCCGGGGGCGTTCCGCGAGTACCTGCGGCTGCACCGGCCGATCTACCAGAAGACGGCGGCCTACGGGCACTTCGGGCGCGACGACGCGGACTTCACTTGGGAGCGGACCGACAAGTCGGACGCGCTGCGGGAGGCGGCTGGGCTGTCTGAGCGGGAGGCTGCTCCGGCCTAGTTCTGGGGCGTGGCTGCGCGGGTCCTGGCTCCGGTGGGACCTCCCGGTCCTCACTAGTCCTCGGCCGATAAGCGCCGCCCGCTACGTGGCGAAGAACGTGGTGGCGGCGGGGCTCGCGGACCGCTGCGAGATCCAGGTGGCGTACGCGATCGGCGTCGCGCACCCGGTGTCGCTGATGGTCGAGACGTTCGGGACCGAGAAGGTCGGTCGCGCCAAGATCCTCGAGCTGATCAACCGGTACTTCGACCTACGCCCGGGTGCATTCCGCCAGTACCTGGACCTGCATCGGCCGATCTACCAGAAGA
>JAXDIC010000215.1:0-5567 GCA_034664185.1 Thermoleophilaceae bacterium | reverse complement strand
GCGTTGAAGACCTCCACGGCGCGCTCGACCTTGACCTGGGCGTTGGTGGGGATGGCCCGCACGTGGCGCGGATCCTTGGGCCGCGACAGCGGGCGGTCGGGCGCGACCTCGTGGGCCGGCTCGGGGTCGGTGCCCGTTGGGTCCCACGGCGTCTCCGGGGACCCGTCGATCGACTCCAGCTCGGCTTCGGTCTCCAGCTCCGACGCGCGCGCCGCGTGACCCGGCTGACGGCGGAGCCGCGACAACAGCGATCGGCGCGGCTCGTGGCGGCGCGCGCCCGCCGGCAGCTCGCCGTGGGCGGACTCGCGAATCCAGCCCTCGGCCGAGGCGCGGTCGCTGCACAGCTCGCAGACCAGCATCCGCTGGCCGCCGGGCGCCAGGTACGGCTCGGCGCGCTCGCCCTTGAGCATTGTCCGCCCGCAGACGTCGCAGACGATCTCCTCCAGCCCGGGTCGGAGCTCCTTCTTCATGCCGGCCGACTCTAGCGCCGCTGCTGCCCGTCTTAGAGCGGCTTTACGCCTTTACGGCCTCGGCGCCCTCGCGCGCCGACGCGATGACCTTCTGGGCCAGGTGCGAGGGCACCTCCTCGTAGCGGGCGAACTCCATCGAGTAGTCGCCCTGGCCCCCCGTGATCGAGCGCAGGTCGGGTGCGTAGCTCAGAACCTCGGCCATCGGCACCTCCGCCTTGACCTCGGTCATCCCGCCCTTGGGCTCCATCCCCAGCGGGTGGCCGCGACGCCCGTTCAAGTCGCCGATCACGTCGCCCACCGACGTCTCCGGCACGGAGACCGTGATGGTCATGATCGGCTCCAGCAGCGTCGGGCTGGCCTGCTCGGCGGCCTGCTTGAACGCCATCGAACCGGCGATCTTGAACGCCATCTCCGAGGAGTCCACCGTGTGGTACGAGCCGTCGTAGAGCCGCACGCGCAGGTCCTTCAGCGGGTAGCCGGCCACCACGCCGTCGGCCATCGCCTCGCGGATCCCCTTCTCGACGGCCGGTATGAACCCCGACGGGATGACGCCGCCCTTGATGGCGTTGACGAACTCGAACCCCTGGCCGGACGGCAGCGGCTCGATCTCGATGTGGCAGTCGCCGAACTGGCCGCGGCCGCCGGTCTGCTTCTTGTAGCGGCCCTGCGCCTTGGCCTTGCCCTTGATCGTCTCCAGGTAGGGCACGCGCGGCGGCTTGAGGGTGACCTCGGCGCCGAAGCGCTCCCTCATCCGGTCGACGATGACCTCGACGTGGACCTGCGAGAGGCCGGCCACGATCTGCTCGCCGGTCTGGTCGTCGCGGTGGAGGTCGATGGTCGGGTCCTCCTCCTGGAGGCGGCGCAGCGCGGTGAACACCTTGTCCTCGTCGCCCTTCGTCTTCGGCTCGATGGCGAAGGCCATGACCGGGGACGGCAGCGGCGGCATGGCCAGCGCGTACTCGCCGTCGGCGGCGGCCAGGACGTCGCCCGCGCGAGTCTCCTTGAGCTTGGCCACCGCGCCGATGTCCCCCGGCCCGAACTCGTCGGCGTGGCCCATCTCCTTGCCCTGCGGGACCAGCAGCTGCCCGAGGCGCTCCTTGGCGTGCGCGCGGCAGTTCACGACGTGCGAGTCGTGCTGGAACGTGCCCTGGTAGACGCGGAAGAGGTTGATCCGGCCCGCGAAGGGGTCGGCCAGGGTCTTGAAGACGAACGCGACCGCCGTCTTCTCGGGATCCGGATCGAGCGTCTGGTCGCCGGCCTCGACGGGGCCCTTCATGACCGGCGACGGGAGGTCCTCGACGATCGCGTCCAGCAGCCGGTTGGTGGCGAGGTTCTTGGTGGCCACCCCGCAGGTGACCGGGAACAGGTGGCCCTCGGTGACTCCGCGCTTGAGCGTGGTGACCAGCTCCTCGTGCGAGATCTCCTCGCCCTCCAGGTAGCGCTCCATCAGCGCGTCGGAGTTCTCCGCCACCTCGTCCATCAGCTTCTCGCGGTACTCCTCGGCCTGCGCCTGGAGCTGCTCGGGGATCGGGATCTCGGAGCAGTTGTCGCGCGCGGCGCCGTCGTAGCTGTAGGCCTTCATGTCGATCAGGTCGATCGCGCCGCTGACCTCGTGCTCGCTGCCGATCGGGATCTCCGTGGCCACGACGTGCGGACCGAACGCGGCCTTGAGCGAGTCCAGCGAGCGGAAGAAGTCCGCCCGCTCGCGGTCGAGCATGTTGATGAAGACGAGCCGCGCCAGCCCAAGGTCGGCGGCGCGCTGCCACAGGCGCTCGGTGTTGACCTCGACCCCCATCACGGCGTTGACCACGACCACGGCGCCCTCGCACACGCGCAGAGCCGCCATCGCGTCGGCCACGAAGCTGGGCTCGCCGGGCGTGTCGATCAGGTTGATCTTGCGGTCCTGCCAGCGGAACGAGGCGAGGCTGGAGGAGATCGACATCTCCCGCGACTGCTCGTCGCTCGCCGCGTCCGAGACCGTCGTTCCATCAGCCACCGAGCCAAGGCGGTTGATCGCTCCCGCCTCGAACAGGAGCGCCTCGTTCAACGAGGTCTTCCCGCTGCCCCGGTGGCCCACCAGGGCCACATTGCGGATTCGATCGGCCTCCTGTCTCGGCATGCGAGTTCTCCTCTCCTCAGGGGGGAGATCGCACGATAACCCGCGAGCGCGGGAGCCGCTAGTCGGATTCGGCCTGAAGCGCCGACTTCAGGCGCAGCACGGCCTTGGTGTGCAGCTGGCTGACGCGCGACTCGGTGACGCCCAGCACCTCGCCGATCTCGCGCAGGGTCAGGTTCTCGTAGTAGTAGAGCGCCACGACAAGCTTCTCGCGCTCGGGCAGCCGGGCGATGGCGTCGGCCAGGCGGTCCTTGGTCTCCGTGACGTCCATCGCGTGCGCGGGGTCCACCGCGTCCGGGTCCTGGATCGTGTCGAGCAGCGAGACCTGGTCGCCGGATGCGTCGGAGAGGGTCCAGAGCTCGTCGAGGGCCACGACGGAGGAGTTGGAGATCCGGGTGAGGGCGTCGTGGAACTCGTCCAGCGTCATGTCCAGCTCGGCGGCCACCTCGGCGTCGGAGGGCGCGCGGTGGAGCTGGTGCTCGAGCTTGGCGTTGGCCTTCTCGATCTCGCGCGCCTTGGCCCGCACCGAGCGCGGCACCCAGTCGAGCGAGCGCAGCTCGTCGATGATCGAGCCCTTGATGCGCGTCATGGCGAAGGTCTCGAACTTGATCTCGCGGCTTAGGTCGAAGCGCTCGATCGCCGAGATCAGGCCCAGGAGCCCGTACGAGATGAGGTCGGCCTCCTCGACGTGCGCTGGCAGGCCGGTGGACATGCGACCGGCCACGTACTTGACGAGCGGGGAGAACGCCAGCACGAGCTGCTCGCGGGCGCGCTGGTCCCCCGTGCTCTTGTAGCGGCGCCAGAGATCCTTGAGCTCGACGGCCTTGACGTTGGTGTCCATCGCCATAAAAAGTCCCTGCCCTAGGCGCGCGGGTGCGCTTTCGAATACGCCTTCCGAAGGCGACCCGACTCTATCCGAGTGTAGGTCTGAGTCGTGCTTATGCTGGCGTGGCCCAGCAGCTCCTGGATCGAGCGCAGGTCCGCGCCGCCCTCCAGGAGGTGGGTCGCGAACGAGTGCCGCAGCGTGTGGGGCGACACCCCCGCGCCCGCGGCCGCCCGCCGCGTGGACAGCGCCAGTCGCCTCCGGACGTCCGAGGTCGAGAGCCGGCGGCCGCGCCGGGAGAGGAACAGCGCCTGCTCCACGCGCCCACCGGGGCCTCCCCCGTCCTGGCTGGCCAGGCTCGGGCGCCCGCGCGCCAGGTAGCCGTCGATGGCCCGCCATGCCGGCTCGCCCGCGGGCACGATGCGGGTGCGGCCGCCCTTGCCGCTCACGCGCAGCTCCTCGGCGTCGGGATCCACGTCCGGCAGGTCGAGGTTGACCAGCTCCTCGGCGCGCAGGCCGGCCGCGTAGGCCAGCTCGAACATGGCACGGTCGCGCAACTGGAGCGGGTCGTCGCCCGCCGGCATCGACTCGAGCAGCGCGCCCACCTCGTCCACCCGCAGCACGCGCGGGAGGTAGGAGTCGCGCTTGGGCGTGGCCACCAGCTCGGCCGGGTTGGCCTCCAGCGCTCCGCGCTCGACCAGGTGGCGATAGAAGCCCCGGATCGACGCCAGCTTGCGAGCGATGGTGGAGCGCGACATCCCGCGCTCGGAGAGCACGCCGGCGAAGCGGCGCAGGACGCGGTGGTCGATCGTGCGCGGGTCGATGTCCTGGCGCCCGGCCCAGTCGGCCAGCTGCTGGAGGTCCACCCCGTAGGCGCGGCGCGTCTTCTCGGCCATGCCGCGCGCGAGCAGCGACGCGTCGAAGGTCGCCAGGTCGCGCGCCCACATACCCTGCTCTCTAGTGGGAGAGTTCTTCATCGACGTTCAGGAGGGCCGGGTGGCCACGCGCAAGCAGCTGGCGGAGGCCGGCCTGGTCGACGAGGCGGACGCGCCGCCACCGCCCTGGCACCCGATCGGGGGCCCGAGCGACGCGTCGACCATGTGGTACGCGGTGATGCGGAAGCGCACGCGGGGAGTCTTCATCGGCTCCCTCTGCATTCGACACACCGGCCGGCAGGCCTCTCTGGTGGACCAGGGGTGGGAGGAAGTGCCTATCGGCGAGATCGGCGTGGACCGGAAGAGCGCTACTGGATGAAGATCCTGGACCCGTACGGGGTCCGGTTGAACAGCTCGATCACGTCCGGAATCGCCATGCGGATGCAGCCGTGCGAGGCGGCGCTGCCCAGCGAACCGATATCCGTGGTGCCGTGGATGCCCGCTCCGCCGGTGATGCCGATCCAGCGCGCCTTGAGCGGGTCGGTGGGGCCGGGCGGGATCACCTGACCGGCCAGCTTGCCCGCCCACGAGCTGTTGGGCACGTGCCAGGACGGGTTGATCTGCTTGTCCACCACCGGGTACTCGCCCGCCGGCGTCTCGAGCCCCTGGCGCCCGACCGCGATCGTGTAGGTCTTGACCTTCCTCAGGTGCTTGTAGAGCGAGAGCGTGAAGCCGGCGCGGTAGATCGTGATGACCGTCGGATACTTGGCCGCCACCTGCTTGGTGGTGACCTTCGGCCTGGTGGTGGTGGTGGCCACCGACACCCTGCGCGCCGAGTCGGGCTGGGCCAGCGCGGTGGCGATGTCCTGCGTGAGCGCGTCCCGCTTGACCGCGCGGCCGTTGCGGGACCTGACCCTCTTGAGGACGCCGGTCGAGAAGTCGACGCTGGCGTCCTGGGCGCGGCGATCCACCCCGCGCGCCACGCGCCTGACGAGGGCTGCGACGGCGGCACGGTCGTAGCTGACACGAACCGGGATGTCGGCGGTCACGGTGCCCCCGAAGATGCTCCGCGCCGCGCGTGAGAACAGGTTGCCGGAGCGGCTCCTCTTGAGGGCCTCGGCGACCATGCCGCTGACGTCGATCCGGACCTTGGCGCGGCGCGGGTAGAGCGTGTAGGTCGTGTGCTTGTAGGTCGCCTCCAGCGGGCGCCCCAGCTTGAGGCCCAGGTCGTGCCGGAGCTTGGTACGCGCGGCGGCGGTGCTCATGTCCCCGATGTCGATCCC
>JAXDIC010000066.1:0-6892 GCA_034664185.1 Thermoleophilaceae bacterium | reverse complement strand
GCCTGGGCGGCGAGCGCCTGGGCCTGCCGGCCGGCGTGAGGGAGCGTTGCTCCGCCGCCGCGCGGATCCCGCTCCGCCCCGGCGGACCGGAGTCGCTGAACGTCGCGATGGCCGCCACAGTGGGGCTCTACGAGCTGAATAGGATGGCCGGCGATGCCTGACGCCGCGGGACGCCTCGACCAGCTGCGCCAGGAGGGCGAGGCGGCGATCCGCGCCGCGGGGTCGTCGGCCGAGCTGGAGGAGCTGCGGGTCCGGTTCCTGGGGCGCAAGTCGGAGCTGACCGGCGTGCTGCGCTCGATCGGCGAGCTGCCGGCCGACCAGCGCGGGCCCGTGGGCGGGGCGGCCAACTCCGTGCGGAGCGCCCTGGAGTCGCTCCTGGCCGAGCGCGCGGGAGCGCTGGACGCCGCCGAGCTGGACACGCGCCTGGCGGCCGACCGCGTGGATGTGACGCTGCCGGGCGACCCGCCGCTGCCGGCCGGTCACCTGCACCTGATAACCCAGACGCGCCGCGAGATCGAGGACGTGTTCGTGGGGCTGGGCTTCTCGGTGATCGAGGGCCCGGAGGTCGAGTTCGACTACTACAACTTCACGGCGCTCAACATGCCGCGCGCGCATCCGGCCCGCGCGATGCAGGACACGTTCTACGTGACCGACGACGTGGTGCTGCGCACGCACACCTCGCCGCTCCAGGTCCGCACGATGGAGGTTCAGGAGCCACCGGTCTACGCGATCATGCCCGGGCGCGTCTACCGGCGCGACTCGGACGCCACGCACACGCCCATGTTCCACCAGGTGGAGGGGCTGGCCGTGGACGAGGACATCACCCTGGGCGACCTTCAGGGGGTGCTGCTCGAGTTCGCCCGCGCGATCTTCGGCCGCGAGCGCCAGATACTCGTGCGCTCGAGCTACTTCCCGTTCACGGAGCCCAGCGTGGAGGTCGACGTCTCCTGCTTCCAGTGCGGGGGCAGTGGCTCGCTGCCCGACGGCTCGCGCGATCCGCTGTGCAAGGGCTCGGGTTGGCTGGAGATCCTGGGGGCGGGGATGGTCGACCCCAACGTGTACGGGTTCGTGTCCGAGACCGGCTATGACCCCGAGCGCATCCAGGGGTTCGCGTTCGGGATGGGCATCGAGCGGATCGCGATGCTGCGCCACGGCGTGCCCGACCTGCGGATGTTCTTCGAGAACGATTTGCGGTTTTTGGAGCAGTTCGGGTGAGGGTTCCGGTCTCATGGCTGCGCGAGTACTGCGACCCGCCGCTTGCGACGGCCGAGCTGGCGCAGCGGCTGAACCTGACCGGCACCGAGGTCGGGCGGGTCGAGCACGTCGGCGTGCCCGATCCGGGGTCGTTCGTGGTCGGCAAGGTGCTGGAGGCCGAGCGCCATCCGGACGCCGACCGCCTGAGCGTGTGCCAGGTCGACGACGGATCCGGCGGTGGGCCGCGGACGATCGTGTGCGGCGCGCCCAACGTGGCCGCCGGCCAGACGGTGGCGGTGGCGCTGCCCGGCGCCACCATGCCGGACGGCAGCGTCCTGGGCGAGGCGAAGCTCCGGGGCGTGGTGTCCAGCGGGATGATCCTGGCGGAGGACGAAGTGGGGGTGGGCGAGGACCACGCCGGGACCATGGTCCTGCCCGACGACCTGCCGGCCGGAGCGCCGCTTCGGGAGCACCTCCAGATCGCGGATGACGTGCTGGACCTCGAGATCGCGCCCAACCGGCCCGACTGCCTGGGCGTGTACGGGGTGGCGCGCGAGGTGCACGCCGTGACCGAGGCTCCGCTGGCCGAGGATCCCACGACGCGCGACGCCGACCCCTCCGGCGACGACACCGCCGAGGATCACGCCACGGTGGAGATCGCGGATCCAGACATCTGCCTGCGCTTCACCGCGCGGGTGTTCGAGGACGTGCGGATCGGGCCGTCGCCGCTGTGGCTGAAGGCGCGCCTGTCGGCCGCCGGCCAGCGGCCGATCTCCAACGTCGTCGACATCACCAACTACGTGATGCTGGCCACCGCGCAGCCGCTTCACGCGTTCGATCTGGACCGCGTGCGCGGCGGCCGGATAGTGGTGCGCAAGGCGCGCGACGGCGAGCGGATGACCACGCTGGACGGCGTCGAGCGCTCCTTCGACGCGGACACCGCGCTGGTGTGCGACGCCGAGGGTCCCTCGGGCATCGCCGGGATCATGGGTGGCCAGGTGTCCGAGGTGTCGGACTCCACGACGCGCGTGCTGATGGAGGCGGCCACCTGGGTCGGGACCAACATCCTGCGCTCGTCCGCCAAGCTCGGGCTGCGCACGGAGGCCAGCACCCGCTTCGAGAAGCAGCTGCACCCGGAGCAGGCCATCGCCGCGCAGCGGCTGGCCGCTCGCCTGATGGTGGAGCTGTGCGGCGCGCGGCTGGTGCCCGGCACGCTGGACGCCTACCCGGCGCCGCTGGACAAGCGCGTGCTGACGCTTCGCCCGGCACGCGTGGCCTCGCTGCTGGGGGCGGAGATCCCGGCGGCCGACATCCGCGCGATCCTCGGGCGTCTGGGATTCGAGCTGGCGGACGGCGGTGGCGCGCTGTCGGTCAGCGTGCCGCCGTGGAGGTTCGCCGACGTGGAGCGCGAGGCGGATCTGATCGAGGAGGTCGGACGCGTATACGGACTCGACCGGCTGCCGATCACGCTGCCGGCGCGTCGGCGCGCGGTGGGGCGCCTGACCGACGCGCAGCGCCTGCGGCGACGCCTCGAGGACGCCCTGCGCGACCGTGGCCTGAGCGAGGTCGTGTCCTACAGCTTCGTCGCGCCGTCCACGCTCGAGCGGCTGCGGCTTGGCGGCGGCCCGGCGCCGATCGCCCTGGCCAACCCGCTGAGCGAGGACCAGAGCGTGATGCGGCCGCTGCTCCTGCCCGGCCTGCTGGACGCGGCCAGCCGCAACGCGGCCCACGGCCGCTCGAGCGTGCGGCTGTTCGAGTCGGCCCACGTCTATCCCGTTCCGGAGGCGCCGCTTCGGGAGGGCTCCGGCGACTCGAGCCCGGCCGGCGCGACGCCGGCGCCAGAGCGCCACCACCTGGCCGTCCTGCTCAGCGGGGATGATCCGGGCGGCTGGCGCACGCCGCCGGCGCCCACCGACTTCCACGCGGTGAAGGCCGTGATGGAGGCCGTCCTGGCGGCCGCGCGCGTGCCCGCGCGCGTGGAGCCAGCCGAGCGCCCGTACCTGCATCCGGGCCGCGCGGCCAGCGTGGTGGCCGGGAACGGCCGCGAGATCGGCTGGGTGGGCGAGGTCCATCCCTCTGTGTCCGCCGGCTGGGACGTCGACTCCGCCGCCGCGTTCGAGCTGGACGCCGACTCGCTGGCCGAGCTGTGGCCGGGCCCGGCAGCGTTCCGGGACCTGACCAGCTTCCCGGCGGTCATCCAGGACGTGGCCGTGGTGGTTCCCGAGGAGGTGCCCGCCGCCGACGTGGAGGCAGCCGTGCGCGCGGGGGCCGGCGAGCTGCTGGACTCGGCGCGGCTGTTCGACGTCTACCGGGGCGAGCAGGTTGGCGCCGGCAGCAAGTCGCTGGCGCTGCGGCTGGAGTTTCGTGCCCCGGACCGAACGCTGACCGACGAGGACGTGGCGGCGCCGCGTGCCGGAATCGAGGCACGGCTGGCCGAGATCGGGGGGCGGTTGCGTGCATAAGGTCGCGGTGGCCGGGGCGTCCGGGTTCGCGGGCGCGCTGGCGGCTCATCTCGTGGACCGCCACCCGTCGCTGGAGCTGACGGCGGTCACCGCGCGCACCGACGCCGGGCGGCGGCTGGACGCGCTCTATCCGCGCTACCGGGTGTCGCTGGAGCTGGAGGTATTCGACGCCGACCGGGTGGCCGAGCGCGCGGATGCCGTGTTCGTGGCGTATCCGCACGGCGCCGCCGCGCCGGTGGTGCAGGCTCTGCGCGAGCGCGGGCTGAAGGTGGTGGACCTGTCGGCCGACTTCCGGCTGGACCGCGAGCGCTACGAGCGCTACTACCAGCCGCACGAGGCGCCGGGGCTGATCGACCAGGCCGTCTACGGGCTCACCGAGCTGCACCGCGACGCGGTGCGCGAGGCGGACCTGGTGGCCGCTCCGGGCTGCTACCCCACCGCCGCGCTCCTGGCCCTGCACCCGCTGCGCGAGGTGATGACCGACGCGGTGGTGGACGCCAAGTCCGGCGTCTCCGGCGCGGGGCGCGAGGCCACGGACACGACGCACTTCGTGTCCGTGGACGAGAACGTGAGCCCCTACGGCGTGGAGGGGCACCGCCACCGCGCGGAGCTGGAGAGCGAGCTGGGGGACGGCGTGCCGATCACCTTCACTCCCCACCTACTGCCGATCGACCAGGGGCTCCTGGCCAGCTGCTACGTGACCTCGTCGCGCCAGCTGTCGGGCGAGGAGGTGCGCGACCTGTTCCGCGCCGCCTACGACGGCGAGCCGTTCGTGGAGCTGGCGGACGCGCCGCCCGGTGTGCGCGACGTGCGCGACACAAACATCTGCCGCATCCACGCGACGGTGGAGCCCGCCACCGGGCGCGTGTTGGCCTTCGCCGCCATCGACAACCTCTGGAAGGGCGCCGCCGGTCAGGCCGTGCAGGACATGAACCTGATGCTGGGGCTGCCCGAGGAGGAGGGCCTGCGATGAGCTTCTTCCGCTCCCGCTGGGTCGACGGTCCCGATCACGTCAGCGAGCTGGATTCGGGCGCGCTTCCCGCGGGCTTCCGGGCGGCCGGTGTTCACGCCGGCCTGAAGGCCGAGGGGCTCGACGTGGGACTGCTGGTGTCCGACCAGGCCGACACCACGTCGGCCGCGCGCTTCACCACCAACGCCCGCGACGGCGCCCCGGTGGCCGTGTCCCGCGACGCGGCGCTCGACCGCCTGCGCGCGGTGGTGGCCAACTCCGGCGGCTCCAACACGGGCGACGGCGAGCGCGGCCTCGAGACAGCGCGCGCCTCGCAGCTGCTGGCGGCCGAGCTCCTCGACGTCGATCCCGACCAGGTGGGCCTGGCGTCCACGGGGGTGATCGGCGCGGAGCTGCCGCGCGAGCGCCTGCTGCGGGGCGTGCGCGACGCGACCGAGGCGCTGGGCCCCGACGCCGACGGCCTGTCGCGGGCGATCATGACCACCGACGCCTCGCCCAAGCGGGCCTGCCTGGAGGTGGCGCTGCCCTCGGGCACCGTGCGCCTGGCCGGCCAGGCCAAGGGTGCCGGCATGATCTCGCCGCGCTTCGCCACGATGTTCTGCTTCGTGCAGACCGACGCCGCGCTGGACCCGGTCACCGTCGACCTGCTCACCGGCGTGTGCGTGAAGCGCTCGTTCGACCGGATCTCGGTGGACGGGCAGCTGTCCACCAGCGACACGGTCTACGTGCTGGCCAGCGGCGCGTCCGGCGTTCGGGTGGAGCCGGAGAGTCCCGACGAGCTGGCGCTTGGAGAGGCGTTGGACGGACTGATGCGGCAGCTGGCCCTGGAGATCGTGGCCGATGGCGAGGGGGCGGCGCGGGTGGCCCGCGTGGTGGTGCGCGGCGGCCTGGAGTACGTCGAGCCCGTGAGCCGCGCGGTGGCCAACTCGCCGCTCGTGAAGACCGCCCTGCACGGCGCCGATCCCAACTTCGGCCGCATTCTGCAGGCCGCCGGCATGGCCTTCGCCACGGTGGGCGACGGCACGCCGTTCTTCGTGGACCTCGACATCCAGGGGCACCGCGTGGTGTCCGGCGCCGTGCCCGCGATGGAGTTCGGCGGCCCCGAGTGGAAGGAGCTGGAGCGGGCGGTCAGCCAGCCGGAGGTCGAGTACGTCCTGACGCTGCCCGGCGACGGCGGCGAGACGGAGGTCTTCTTCAGCGACCTGAGCCACGAGTACGTGACCATCAACGCGGAGTACACGACATGACCGAGCCGACGCGCGACGTAGCCACCCTCCTCGAGGCCCTGCCGTACATCCGCGAGTTCCACGGCAAGACGGTGGTGATCAAGTACGGCGGAGCGGCCATGACCGACCCGCTCCTCCGGGAGGAGTTCGCGCGCGACGTGGTGCTCCTCAAGTACGTCGGCATGAACCCGATCGTGGTGCACGGCGGAGGCCCGGAGATCACGTCCTACATGGAGCGGCTCGGAATGAAGGTGGAGTTCGTGGAGGGCCTGCGGGTGTCAGACCAGGACACCGTCGAGGTGGCCAAGATGGTGCTGGTCGGCAAGCAGAACACCGACATCGTCCTGCGGCTGAACCACGCCGGCCAGCCGGCGGTGGGCCTGAGCGGCGACGACGGGCTGCTGTTCCGCGTGCGCAAGCAGCTGGGGCCCGGGGGGCTCGACATCGGCTTCGTGGGGCAGATCGAGCGCGTGGACGTGGACGTGCTCAACCACATCGCCGAGGACTACATCCCGGTGATCGCGTCGGTGGGCGCGGACGAGGAGGGTCAGTCCTACAACGTGAACGCCGACGAAGCGGCGGGCGCGGTGGCCGAGGCCATGGGCGCCACCAAGGTGATCTTCCTGACCGACGTGCCTGCCTGGCTGGCAGATCCGGCCGACGAGTCCTCGCGCATCGGCCAGGCCACCCCAGCCGAGGTCCGGGCGCGCCTGCCCGACGTGACTGGCGGCATGCGGCCGAAGCTGGCCGCATGCGCGCACGCCGTCGAGTCCGGCGTCACGGCGGCGCACATCATCGACGGCCGCCAGCCGCACTCGCTGCTGCTCGAGCTGTTCACCGACGCCGGAATCGGCACCAAGATCTCCTGATGACGCTGGCCGACCTCCAGGCGCTGGAGCGCGACTACGTGATGCCGACCTACGTCCGCCAGCCGGTCGAGTTCGTGCGCGGCGACGGCACGCGGCTGTGGGACGCCGAGGGCAACGAGTACCTCGACTTCCTCACCGGCATATCGGTGGTGCAGCTCGGCCACGCCCACC
>JAXDIC010000063.1:0-8339 GCA_034664185.1 Thermoleophilaceae bacterium | reverse complement strand
CGAGCATCCCGGCCAGATCCTCGTAGCTGCGGCCGCGCTGCACGACGAGCTCGATTATCGCCCGCTGTTCGGCGGGCAGCTTGTCGAAGGTCGCCACTGGAGGACGAAAGGTTAACCTGCCGCGCATGTCGGCCGTGCCGCCTACTCCCGTGCCCCTGGAGCGGACCCTGGAGGGGACCCTCGGATTCGAGATCCTCGAGCTGTCCGAGGAGGCGGCCAGCGGACGGATCCCCGTCGAGGATCGGATCAGGCAGTTCCTGGGGCTGGTGCACGGCGGGGTGTTCGCCTCGATCGCCGAAACGCTGGCCTCCGCCGCCACCTTCCAGGGCGTGGTCGGCGACGGGATGTCCGCCCAGGGACTCTCGAACCAGACCAGCTTCCTCCGGCCGATCCTCGAGGGCACCGTGCACGCGCAGGCCCGGCGGCGCCACCGGGGCCGCACCACCTGGGTCTGGGAGGTCGACATCACCGACGATCAGGGCCGTCTGTGCGCGATCTCGCGCGTGACCATCGCCGTCCGCCCGATGCCCACCTGAGCGCGGGCCCGCTCAGCGACCGAAGCGGTTGGTGATCGGCAGCCGCCGGTCGCGCCCGAAGGCGCGGGTGGAGATCCGGATGCCCGGCGGCGCCTGGCGGCGCTTGTACTCCGCCAGGTCCACCAGGCGGATCACGCGCTCCACGTCCTCCCGGGGCAGGCCCTGGCGCACCAGCTGCTCGGCCTCCAGGTCCTGCTCCACGTAGCCGCGCAGGATCGCGTCGAGGATGTCGTAGGGGGGCAGGGACTCGTCGTCCCGCTGGTCGGCGCGCAGCTCCGCCGACGGCGGGCGATCCAGCACGGACGACGGCACCAACTCGCGCCCCTCGCGCTCGTTGCGCCAGCGCACCAGCCGGTACACCCAGCCCTTGAAGACGTCCTTCAGCACGGCGAAGCCGCCGGCCATGTCGCCGTACAGCGTCGCGTACCCAACCGACAGCTCGGACTTGTTGCCGGTCGTCAGCACCAGCCAGCCGAACTTGTTCGACAGGGCCATGATCAGGTTCCCGCGCACGCGCGCCTGGACGTTCTCCTCGGTGATGTCCGGCTCCGTGACGGCGAAGCTCTCCGACAGCGCCTGGTCGTAGGCGCGCATGAGCTCCTCGATCGGCAGCTCGATCAGCTCGGCTCCCACGTTGGTGGCTATCGCCCGCGCGTCGGCTCGCGTGCCCTCGGATGAGTACGGCGAGGGCATGCTCACGCACGTCAGGCGGTCGGCGCCGAGCGCATCGGCGGCCACGAGGGCCACCAGCGCCGAGTCGATCCCGCCCGAGAGCGCCAGCACCACGTGGTCGAAGCCGTTCTTCTGCACGTAGTCGCGCAGGCCGGTGACAAGCGCCTCGTACACCTCGGCCTCGGGGCCGAGCGGCTCCGCCACGCTCCGCTCGACGTCCGGGCCGTTTGCGGCGGGCACCGTGGCGGAGGCGATCGTGGGGACGCCCGCGGAGCCGCGCTCCCGGCTGCGTCGCACGGCGGCGCGGTGGGTCGTCTCGCGGAGCCGCGCCGCCGTGACCGCGCCAGGGTCGACCTCGCAGAGCGTGAACGACTCCTCGAACTCGGGCGCGCGGGCCACCACCGCGCCGTCCTGATCGATGGCGACGCTGCGGCCGTCGAAGACCAGCTCGTCCTGGCCGCCCACCATGTTGCAGAACAGCACGGCCGCCGAGTTGTCGCGCGCGCGCTGGATCAGCATCTGCTCGCGGTCCTCGGGCTTGCCGGCGTGGTAGGGGGACGCGGACAGGTTGACGATCACCTGCGCCCCGCTCAGGGCCTCGGCGCTGGCGGGCGGCCCGGGCTCCCAGATGTCCTCGCAGATGGTCAACCCGATGGCCACCCCGTTCACCTCGATGAGGGCCGGCTCGGTGCCCGCCTGGAAGTAGCGGTGCTCGTCGAACACGCCGTAGTTCGGCAGGTACATCTTCCGGTAGACGGCCGCCACCCGGCCGTCCGCCACGACGGCGGCGGCGTTGTACACGTCGTCCGCCCGCTCGGGGAAGCCGACGAGGGCGACGATCCCCTCCGTGGCCGACGCGAGGTCACGCAGCGCCGTGCCGGCGGCGTCGAGGAAGTGGGTCTTCAGCAGGAGGTCCTCCGGCGGATAGCCGGTCAGGGCCAGCTCAGGGAGGACGATGAGCTGGGCGCCGGCGTCGCGCGCGCGAGCGATCGAGTCGGCGATCTTGGCGGCATTTCCGTCGATGTCGCCGACGGTGGGGTTGATCTGCGCGAGGGCGACGCGCAGCGGCTCGGTGCGCAGAGTCATCGATTCCAGTATGGCGGCGGACCCCTCGCTGGAGCCCAGCCTGCAACGTCTGTCGCGCTAGCGGCGGCGGCCGAAGCGGCGCCGGGTGACCACGTTGTCGCTGTCCAGGTCCACGCTGGTGCCCACGTCGATGGCGTCGCGCAGTCGCTCGGGCACGGCAGCCTCCACGGTCGTTCCGTCGTCGATCCGGAGGAGCGCGGTGTCGTCGCCCCAGCGGCCGATGACAACGGCGGTTCGTATTCGGGGGGGTTTCTTCGGCTCAGTCAGGGCATCTTGAGTAAAGCACGGTCCAGACCGGTCTGGCATCTTTCCCTCCAAATGGGGGGTGGGACGGCGAAAACGGTCGATTGGCTCGTGAAGGGGTCGCAGGTGGGCCTGGTGACGCCCACGCGCGAGTCCTTCGTCCACCGCTGGGACCTCTACAACGACCCGCGGCTCGGGATGCTCACGGCGTTCCAGACCGCGGGGGTGGCGGTCATCGCCAAGCCGCCGGTCACGCGCGAGCACCGCGAGGCGGTGTGGGAGGACGTGGCCAGCCGCGGCCTGATGGCGTTCGACATAAACCTCGTAGCCGACGGGCGCTTCCTGGGCGAGGCCGGCCTGAGCAAGATCGCGTGGCCGCAGGCATCGGCGGACATAGCGGTGGCGCTCTTCGAGGAGGAGGACCGTGGCTTGGGCTACGGCACAGAGGCCGTGATGCTCCTGGTCGCGTACGCCTTCGACGCCCTCGGCCTCAACCGCGTGATGATCCGCTACCTCAACGTGAACGAGGCCGTCGTGCACGCGGTGGAGCACAGCGCGACGGAGGTGGGAGGGCGGCTGGCCGGCGTGGAGCGCGACGCCGACTGGGCGTTCGGGTCGTACCGCGACCGGCTGGTCATCGAGGTGACCCGCGAGGACTTCCCGCCGCACCCGGCCACGGCGCACCTGCGCGAGCTGCCAGGGTAGGGGCGCGGGGCGCGATCAGCCGCGCAGGCGCTTCTTGAGCTTCGTCTTCGCGTTGAAGGCCGCGGTCATGGCCTTGTCCGGCCCGGAGTCCTTGGGCGGGAGCATCCCGATCTGTCGGGCGAACGAGAGCTGGTCGTAGATCACGTGGTTGTGCACGGCGGCGCCGTCGCGGAACGTGAAGCAGTCCATCCCGTGGAGCTCGATGCGATTCCCGGTCGGCTCGATGCCCTGCCACGGCGCCCCGGAGAACGTGCCGGTCATGCGCCACTTGACGAACACCGTCTCGCCCTCGCCGGCGATGTGCTCGGCCTCGATGTGGAAGTCCGGCATGGCAGCGAACGTGGCGGCGAAGTAGTCGCGCATGCTCTGCCGGCCATGGACGTCGCCGGTCGGGAAGACCTCGTGGACGTTCTCGTCCCAGTAGGGGGCGAGAAGGTCGGCGTCGCGCTGGTTGATCAGGCTGGCGAACAGGTCGGTGACGATCTCGACCGGCGTGCGCGTGTCTGGGGTGGCGGTGGTGGTGGGCTCCATGACGGCTCCTCTATTGCGTGGACTGGAAGCTAGCGCAGGGCGATCGAGATGCGAAAGCGGGAGCGGGGTCATTGGGGACTCGCTCGGGATACGGTTTGGAGGAGAGGCCGCCAATGGCGGATCGGAGCCGACATACGCGCCGTACGACGGGAGTCGCCGGACTCGCGGTGGCGGTCCTGTTCGGCGGGGGCAGCGCGCTGTGGGGATTCGAGCAGCCCCACTCCGGCGCCAGTGCGCGAGCGATCGTCGGCTTCTACACGGACACCTCGGCGAGGATCATCGTCGGCGCGAGCCTCAGCCTCCTCGCCATCGCGCTGTTCGTCCTCTTCGCCAGCGGTCTTCGCGCGATCCTTCGGGAGCTCGAGGGCGACGACCTGCTCGCCACCACCGCCTTCGGCGGCGCGCTCCTCACGGTGGCGGCCGGACTCGGTGCCGAGACGATCAACATGGTCGGAGCGCTGCGTGCCGACGACGGCCAGCTCACACCCGAGCTCGGCCGTGCGTTGTTCGAGATCTCCTACGTTCTCGGCTACAACGCCGCTGGGGTGGGCATCGGCATCGTGTTGCTCGCAACCGCGGCGGTCGCATTGCAGACGCGGGCAGTCCTGGGCCGCCGGCTTGCGCTGCTCACGATCGTCGCCGGGCTCGCGTTCATGACCCCGCTCTCGCGGTTCCTGCTCGGGCCTTCGGTTCTGGTGCTGGCTGTGGTGTCGGCAAAGCTCCGCAGGGCTGCGGAGCCGGAGGCAGCGAGCCCTACACGAAGCGCTTGACGAACGCCAGCGCCTTGTCGGCCACCTCGCGCCAGCCGCTGTCGATCGTGAGCGCGTGGCCGCGGTTGGGGATCTCGTCGATCTCGGTGTCGCCCGGGTTGCGCCGCTGCTTCTTGAACGAGGCGTTGGCGATCGCCCACGGCACGGTGTGGTCCTTCTCGCCAGAGATGATCAGGAGCGGTCCGCGGTCGGGGTTCTTGCTGTCGACCTTCGCCTCCGTCCACGGGTTCAGGTTGGCCGTTGCCGCCTGGAACAGCGGCGCGCCCGGCGCCGGCACGTGGAGGGTCTCGTGCAGCTGCCTGGCCTCCTCCTCGCTTAGCGCGTTGGCCCACCCGTAGCGGAACTGATCGAAGGTGAGGGTGATGGCGCGACCCCGGTTGACGGGGTTCGCCAGCACGGGCATCGCCGATCTCAGCGAGGAGATCGGCAGCGGCAGCACGCCGCGGAAGGGCGCGGGATCGATGGCCACCGACGCCGCGGACAATCCGCGTCCGGCGACGATCTGAGCCAGCAGCCCGCCGAAGGAGTGACCGACCACGGCCGGCTTCTTGGTCAGCTTGCCGATCACCTCGGCGATGTGGTCGGCGACCTGCCCCACCGTCTTCCTGGCGAACACGTCGGGGTTCGCCTTCGCCTCCTCGACGGTCTCGGGGTCGTCCGGCCACGACGCGGCGACCGGCGCGTACCCGGCCTCCTCGAAGACCGAGGCCCAGCGGTCCCAGCTGCTGGGCAGGAGCCAGAGCCCGTGGATGAAGACGACCGGGGTGCGCCCCGAGGCGTTGGCCTCGTCGATCTGCTGGCTCTCGCGCGCGGTGATCGCCATGCGCGACAGAACCTACAGCAAGCTAGGCGTCGTAATACAGCGCGCGCCGCGTAGGAGCAGCTCGACCGGATCTCGCCGGGCTCGCCGCTTCGGGCCGCGGAGGTGGGCACAATGGCCGGCCCCGTGAACCGCCGCGCCTGCCCATCCCCGAGACGCCGCTCGCTGATCGCGACCGCCGCCGCCGTCCTGGTGGTGGCCGCGCAGCCGGCAGCGTCGCGCGCCGACTGGGGGACCTACCACGGGAACGGCGCACGCACGGGCTACGCGAAGGAGGGGCCGCGGCCGGAGGACGTCCACCGCAAGTGGACGCGCCCGGTCGACGGCGCCGTGTACGCGGAGCCGCTGGTGGTCAGGCGGCATGTGCTGGTGGCCACCCAGAACAACTCGCTGTACTCGTTCGACGCCGTGCACGGCAAGCGCCGCTGGCGGCGGCATCTGGGCGCACCGGTGCCGGTGGCCACCATCGACGCTCCGCTCGCACCGGGCTGCGGCAACATCGACCCGACCGGGATCACCAGCACGCCGGTGGTCGACCGGAGCGCGGGACTCGTCTTCGCGGTAGCCCTGCTCGACCATCCCGTGCGCCACGTGCTGGTCGCCGTCGACCTGAAGACCGGGCGCGTGCGCTGGAAGCGGTCGATCGACCCGCCGGGGGCGGACCCGCGGATCCACCAGCAGCGCTCGGCGCTCGCGCTCTCGCATCACCGCGTGTACGTGGCTTACGGCGGGCTGGCCGGCGACTGCGGCGACTACCACGGCTGGGTCCTGGGGGCTCGCACCAGCGGGCACGGCAAGCTCTTGACCTGGCGGGCGACGGTGCACAAGCAGGCCGGGATCTGGGCGCCCTCGGGCCCGGCCGTGGGCGCCGACGGCAGCCTCTACATCGCCACCGGCAACAGCGACTCGTCCACGTTCGACTACGGGGACTCCGTCATCCGCCTGACGCCCAAGCTCCAGACGGTCGACTACTTCGCACCCACGGAGAACGGCCAGCTCAACAAGTCCGACCAGGACCTGGGCTCCGTGGGGCCCATGTTGTTGCCTAACAGCCGGGCCTTCATAGTCGGGAAGAGCGGCATCGGCTACCTGCTCGATCCGATGCACCTGGGCGGGATCGGCCACCCGATCTACCAGCAGGACCTCCAGCACGACTCATACGGCGGGCTGGCGTTCGCCCGCGGCCTCGTCTATGTCCCGTTCCGGCAGGCCGGAACCCGAGCGCTCCGCCTCGACGGCGACCGGTTCTCGATCGCTTGGCGCGGCCCGATCTTCCGCTCCGGCCCGCCGATCGTCGCCGGCTCCGCCGTGTGGACGATCGACCTGGACGCCGGAATCCTGTACGCGCTCGACCGTCTCACCGGAGCGGTGCGCTTCCACACGACGATCGGAGAGCCGGCGCAGTTCTCCACCCCCACGGCCGCCAACCGGCGGGTGTACGTGGCCTCCGCCAAGCGGATCCTCGCCTTTGGCGACCGCTGACCGCGAGGCCTACTTCGGTCTGCTGGCTCTCGCGCGCCGTGATCGCCATGCGCGACAGAACCTACAGCACGCTAGGCGTCGTAATACAGCGCGAACTCCCACGGATGCGGGCGCAGCCGCACCTGGTCCGCCTCCTCGCGGCGCTTGTAGTCGATCCAGGTGTGGATCAGGTCCTCGGTGAACACCCCGCCCTTGAGCAGGAACTCGTGGTCCTCCTCGAGCGCGTCGAGCGCCTCCTCCAGCGATCCGGGCACGTGGTTGATCCGTGCCAGCTCCTCCTCCGAGAGCTCGAACAGGTCCACGTCGAGGGGCGCGCCCGGGTCGGTTCGGTTCTGGATGCCGTCCAGCCCGGCCATCAGGAGCGCCGAGAACGCCAGGTAGGGGTTGGCGGTGGGGTCCGGCGGGCGGAACTCCAGCCGCTTGGCCTTGGGCGACGCCGAGTAGACCGGGATGCGCACCGCGGCGCTGCGGTTGCGCTGCGAATACACCAGGTTGACCGGCGCCTCGTAGCCCGGCACCAGCCTGCGATACGAGTTGGTGGTGGGCGCGCAGAACGCCATCAGGGCCTTCCCGTGGCGCAGGATGCCGCCGATGTAGTTGAGCGCCTCGCGCGAGAGCTGTCCGTAGCCCTGGAAGTCGTACATCACGTTGTCGCCGCCCTTCGCCAGCGACTGGTGCACGTGCATGCCCGACCCGTTCTCCTGGAACAGCGGCTTGGGCATGAAGGTGGCCGTCTTGCCGGCCGCCCGCGCCACGTTCTTGACGACGTACTTCTGGAGCTGGAGGTGGTCGGCCATCTTCACCAGCGTGTTGAAGCGCACGTTGATCTCGGCCTGTCCCGCCGAGCCCACCTCGTGGTGCTGGAACTCGCAGCGGATGCCCATCCGCTCCATCTCGATGACCATCCGCGCGCGCAGGTCGCTGTGCGTGTCGGACGGCGCGGTGGGGAAGTAGCCCTGCTGCGAGCGGATCGTGTAGCCCAGATTGGCGTCGCCGTTCTGCCCACCCTGGCCGAACCCGCGGCCGCGGTTCCAGTACGCCTGGTCCGACTCGACCTCGTAGAACGCCGTGTTGGCGCGCTGGTCGAAGGCCGCGTGGTCGAAGATGAAGAACTCGGCCTCCGGACCCATGTAGACGGTGTCCGCGATGCCGGTCTCCACGAGGTAGCGCTCGGCCTTCATCGCCACGTAGCGCGGGTCGCGCGAGTAGCGCTCGCGCGTGATGGGGTCGATCACGTTGCAGAGGATCGACATCGTCTTCTCCTCGTGGAACGGGTCGATCACCGCGCTGCTGGCGTCCGGGATTAGCACCATGTCCGACTCCGCGATCTCCTGGAAGCCGCGGATCGACGAGCCGTCGAAGCCCAGGCCCTCGCTGAACGCGTCCTCGTCCAGCGCGTGGATCGACAGGCCCAGGTGCTGCCAGGTGCCGGGCAGGTCGGTGAACTTGAAGTCCACCATCCGCACGCCGTGCTCCTGCGCCAGCGCCAGGACG
>JAXDIC010000058.1:0-5733 GCA_034664185.1 Thermoleophilaceae bacterium | reverse complement strand
CGCCATATCGCTGGTCCCCGGACACGGCCCGGCCGGCGCCGCGCTGGTGCGCCATCCCGGCGTGCACACGATCGCGTTCACCGGCTCCGGAGCGGTGGGGCTGGAGATAGTGCGCGCGGCGGCCCAGACCCCCGACGGCCAGGGCCACGTCAAGCGCGTGGTGGCCGAGATGGGCGGCAAGAACTGCGTGATCGTGGACGCCGACGCCGACCTGGACGAGGCGGTGCCGGCCATCGTCAGCTCGGCCTTCGTCTACGCCGGGCAGAAGTGCTCGGCGTGCGCGCGCGTGCTCGCGCACGAGGACGTGGCCGACTCGCTGCTCGAGCGGCTGGCGGGCGCCGTCTCGGTGCTCACCGTCGGCCCGGCCGAGCGCTTCGGCACCGACGTGCCGCCGGTGATCGAGCGCGAGGCGCGAGAGCGCGTGGAGGAGTACGCGCGGCGGGCGGCGAGCGAGGGGCGCGTCGTGGCCCGGCGCGAGCCGGTGCCGGACCGCGGCTGGTTCTGCGCGCCCACCCTGGCCACCGACCTGCCGCCGGACTCGGCGATCCTGCGCGAGGAGATCTTCGGTCCGCTGCTGGCGTTGGAGCGCGTGCCGAGCGTCGATGCGGCCTGTCAGGCGCTGGAGGCGTCGCCGTTCGCGCTGACGGGCGGGCTGTTCTCGCGCAACCCGGGCACCGTCGCGGACGTGGTCCGCCGCGTGCCCGTGGGCAACCTGTACGTCAACCGCCACATCACCGGGGCGATGGTGGGCCGCCAGCCGTTCGGCGG
The DNA here is from genome assembly GCA_034664185.1 of Thermoleophilaceae bacterium. Classification (GTDB taxonomy): domain Bacteria; phylum Actinomycetota; class Thermoleophilia; order Solirubrobacterales; family Thermoleophilaceae; genus AC-37. Next base: position 4,965 of record JAXDIC010000058.1, on the reverse strand, counting down.
CAACCGCCGCTCCGGCGTCGGCTCGAAGGCCGGCGGCCCCGACTACCTGCTGCAGTTCGTGGAGCCGCGCGTGGTCACCGAGAACACGATGCGGCACGGGCTGGTGGTGGAGGCCCCGTAATCTGAGGGCCCAGCAGATGCTCGACCGGATGTTCAAGACCCTGCGCGCGTTCTGGCTCGCGAACGCGAAGGCCAGCCGTGGCGGCTCCACGCTCGAGCTGCCGGGGGTGGCCGCCGCCATCGTGCCCGCCATGCCCGACCGCTCGGTGGTCAGCTGCGTGATGTACGACGAGGCCGCCGACCTGGAGCGGCAGCTCGACCGGATCGACGCCGCCTACCGCGACGCGGGCGTCCTGGCCTGGACGGTCTGGGTGCACGAGAGCGACCAGCGCGCGCAGGCGGCCCTGTCGGCCGCCGGCAACGTCCTCGACGCCGAGCCGATGGGACAGGCCCGCGAGCTGGATGGGATGGAAGGGCCGGCCGACGGCGAGCTCGACCTGGTCCCGAATCCCAGTCCCGCCGACTTCGATCCCGTGGTGGAGGGGGCCTACGGGTGGCCCGGCTTCGCGGACGCGATGCCCGCTTTCCCGGAGGGCTTCCATCCCTACCTGGCGCTGCTCGACGGCCGGCCAGCGTGCTGCCTCGGCACGTTCGACTGCGACGGCGACACGGGGATCCAGCTGGTGGGCACCGTGCCCGAGGCGCGCGGGCGCGGACTGGCCGGCCGGCTCCTGACCAAGGCGCTGGTCGACGCCCGCGACCGCGGCTGCACCACCACCACCCTCCAGGCGACGGCGATGGGCTACCCCGTGTACTCACGGCTCGGGTACCGGGACATCGGGCGGATTCAGATGTGGGAGCGGCGCATGTCCGCTTCCCCCGGCTGACCACGGTGCGCCTGACAAGGCTGAGACCCCACGCGGCACTGCTCGCGCTCCTGCTGGCGGGCGTCGCGCTGCGCGCGTTCCTGATGTTCGACTACCGGCCCGCCGCGATCGGCAACGTGGACTCGGCGCGCTTCCTGCACTTCGCGCACTTCGGCAACGGCCTGTTCCAGGACTCGTTCGGCCCGAGCGGCTACGTGGCCTTCCTCAAGGTGGTGCGAGCGATCTCGGGCCAGCTCGAGACGACGATCGTGCTGCAGCACCTCTTGGGAGTCGTCGCCGCGCTGCTGCTGTACGCGGCGGTCCGCCGGCTGGGCGCCCCGCGCTGGGCGGCGCTGATCCCCGCGGCTGTGGTGCTCCTGTCCGGCGACCAGCTGTACCTGGAGCACGCGCTGCTCTCGGAGGCCGGGTTCCTGCCGCTCGCGACCGGCGGCCTGTACGCGGCCGTGCGCGGCCTGGAGCCGGGCCCGCGCAGGCCGGCGTGGCTGGCGCTGGCCGGCGCGCTGGTGGCGGGCGCGGCGCTGTTCCGCAACGTCGGGCTGGTGCTGGCGCCGGTCATGGCGCTGTGGGCGGTGGGGGCGGTGCAGGGGCGGGTGCGCGAGCGGCTTCTGGCCGGCGCCTGCGTGGCGGCCACGGCACTGGCGATCGTGGGCGGCTATGCCCTGCTGGCCAGTGGCAGCGGCCGGACCGCCGGCATCTCCGACGTGAGCGGCTGGAACGCCTACGGGCGCTCGGCTCCGTTCGCCGACTGCACCAAGTTCACGCCTCCGGCCGGCACCCGCCGCCTGTGCCAGCGGTCGCCCAAGGACCGCCGGCCCGGGTCGCTCTTCTACCTCTGGTTCAAGGGCTCGCCGGCACGCGCGGCCTACGGTCACCCGCCGATCGGCAACGCCACGCTCGGCAAGTTCGGCCGGCGGGCCATCCTCGCTCAGCCTTTCGACTACGTCGGCATCGTGCTCGAGGAGCTGCCCCGTTTCGTGGATCCCACGGCCGACCACCGCTTCTTCAGCGGTGGCGGGCGCTTCTCGATCGCGCGTCGTGCGCCGGGCGTCGAGCGGCACGTCGAGTTCGAGATCCGGCGCGACTACTCCGCGGCGTCGCCACACGTCGGGAGCATCGTCAAGCGTCTCGACGAGTGGCAGGACACCGAGCGCGTGGGCAACCTGATCCCCGCGGCCTTCGTCGTGTTCGGGCTGCTGGGCATGGTGGCGGCGCCGCGCGGCATCCGCCGCGGCGTGGCGCTGTTCGGGCTGGCGGGCGGGGCGCTGGTCATCCTCCCGGCCGCCACGCTGACCCTGATCGTGCGCTACACGATTCCTCCCACGCCGATAGTCGCGGCGGCGGGAGCGCTCGGTGCCTGGGGGATCCTGGAGCGCGTGCGCGCCGTCCGGCAATCCCGCCGCGCGTGAGTTTCCGCCGCGCCCGACGTTCTAGGTCCAGAGCAGGCGGCAAACCAAAGGGAAGGCACCAATGAGACGACTCACCATGATCATCGGGCTGATCGCAGTCATGGCGCTGGCGATCGGCGTTGCCGCGTCGAGCGCAAAGGACGGCTCCGGCGACAGCCAGGGCACGGCCCAGGCTGGCAATGCCTGCCTGTCCTCCACGGGAGGCGACGACGAAAGCGGCGACTCGGGCAGCGGCACCGGCGGCGGCAACGACAAGGCCGCCCTCCGCAGCAGCTCGAACGGCAACGACGGCATCGAGGGCACCAGCGGCTCCGACAACGAGAGCGGCGGATCGGGCAACGACGTCATGGACGGCAATGGCGGCAACGACGACCTGAACGGCGACCAGGGCGACGACGACCTCTGCGGCGATCAGGGCAACGACGACCTGAGCGGCGGCCCGGGCAACGACAACCTCGACGGTGGGCCGGGCAACGACAACCTGAAGGGCAACTCGGGCAACGACGTCCTGACCGGCGACGCCGGCAACGACAAGCTGAACGGCGGGAGTGGCCGCGACGTGATGAGCGGCGGCAAGGGCAACGACAAGCTCAACTCCCGCGACGGCAGCAAGGACACCGTCAAGTGCGGACCGGGCAACGACACGGTGCGCGCGGACTCGAAGGACCGCGTCTCCAGCGACTGCGAGCACGTCAAGCGCTCCTGAGCGGCGGTATGGACCGGACGCAGTGGGAGCGGTAGGACCGGGAGGAGCGGCGGGGCCGCGGTCACAGAGGCCGCGGCCCCGCTTCGTCGCGGGGTCGCGCTAGAGCAGCGAGGCCAGCGAGCTGCCCACGTCGTGGGCCAGATGGAACAGCGGCTGCGGCACGATGCCCAGCACGATGGTGCCCGCCGCCGCGAGCACCGCCACGGTCACGACCTCCGGCTGCGCCCGCGCGTCGGCCTCGGGCGACCAGCCGGCAACTCGGCGCAGGGCGCGGCGCGGCGCGGTCGGCAGCTCGAGGTCCGACGGCGCCATCCACATGACCGCCAGCACGCGCAGGTAGTACGCCAGCGAGATCATCGACCCCACCACGATGGCGATGCCCAGCCACGCGTAGTGCCCGTTGACGGACGCGTCGATCAGGTAGAACTTTCCGATGAAGCCGGCGGTGGCGGGGAAGCCGGCCAGGGCCAGCATCGCGATCGTCATTGGCCACGCCAGCCACGGGCTGGAGCGGCCGAGGCCCTCCAGCGCACGTATGTCGTCGCCCAGCTCGGACACCCGCTCGCGGGCGATCACGACAGCGAAGGCGGCCACGTTCATCAGCAGGTACACCGCCAGGTAGAAGGCCGTGGCCTGAAGGCCCAGCCGCGTGCCAACCACCACGCCCGCGAGCATGTAGCCCGCCTGCGCCACGCCGGACCAGCCCAGCATTCGCTTCAGCGAGCTCTGGGCTATCGCGCCCATGTTGCCGATCGCGATCGTGACGGTGGCCAGCGCCGCCAGCGCGGGCGCCCACTCGGCGTGGGCGCCGATCAGCCCCCGGTCGAACAGCCGCAGGAGGATGGCGAACGCGGCGGCCTTGGTTGCCACCGCCATGAACGACGTGACCGGGGTGGGCGCGCCCTGGTAGACGTCCGGCGTCCACTGATGGAACGGGGCCACGGAGGCCTTGAACGCCAGGCCGGCGGCGGCCAGCGCGATGCCGGTCAAGAGCAGCGGGTCGTCCAGCGGCACCGAGGTGCCGATGGCGTGGCTGATCGTCGACAGGTCGGTCGAGCCGGTGGCCCCGTAGATGAAGGCCAGCCCGTAGAGCAGCGTGGCCGAGCCGACGGATCCGATGATGAGGTACTTGAGCCCGGCCTCCAGGGAGCGCTCCTCCAACACCCTGCTGGCGCACAGGATGTAGAGCGGGATGGAGAGCAGCTCGATGCCGATGAACAGCGTGACCAGGTTCTCGGCGCCCGCCAGCAGCACCATCCCGCCGATCGAGCCCAAGAGGAGCGCCGCGTACTCGCCGGGACCCACCACGCGCATGACGTCGGAGCGCAGCGACAGGACGATCGTGACGATCCCCGCCACGTAGAACAGGACCGAGATGCCCAGCGCCAGCGTGTCGATCGACAGCGCGCCGGCCACGATCGTCCTGGTGCCGCCCGGCTGCCAGATCCAGATGGTCAGCCCGATGGCCGCCAGCAGCGAGACGATGCCCAGCGCCGGCACCAGCCCGCGCTGCAGGCGCTTGCCGGGCAGGAGGCCGACCATCAGGACCACCACCGAGCCGCCCAGCACGGCCAGGAGCGGCGACATGCCCTTCCAGTCCACGTGCGGCGCGTGGAAGCCGCCGAGCTGGCTGTGGACGGCGGCGATCATGGCTTCAGGGGCGGTCCCGTGGCCCGGTTGACGTACGCCCCCGTGATTCCGGCGTCTGCGGCTTGTCTCTCATGCGCAAGGGTTGCCCTCTCAGTCCGCTCCACGATGAAGTTCGGATACACGCCCAGCGCGACGATCACGGCCACCAGCGGCGCGATGGTGAGCAGCTCCCAGCGCCCGAGGTCAAACGACTTGACATCGGGCCCGGTGCGGTTGTGCATCGAGCGCTGGTAGAGGCGGATCATGTAGACGGCCGCCAGCGCCACGCCCACGCTGGCCACCAGGCCGAACGCGAGCTTGGTGGAGAACGCGCCGA
>JAXDIC010000114.1:0-4659 GCA_034664185.1 Thermoleophilaceae bacterium | reverse complement strand
GACCAGCCGTCGATCGAGGAGACCGAGCAGATCCTCAAGGGCCTGCGCGAGCGCTACGAGCAGCACCACCGCGTCGACATCTCCGACGAGGCGCTGCACGCCGCCGCCGAGCTGGCCGACCGCTACATCTCCGACCGCTTCCTGCCCGACAAGGCCATCGACCTGATCGACGAGGCCGCGTCGCGCATGCGCATCAAGTCGATGACCGCCCCGCCGGTCTACCGCGACCTCGAGGATGACATCGACAGGACGCGGCGCGACAAGGAGGCCGCGATCGAGGCGCAGGAGTTCGAGAAGGCCGCCAACCTGCGCGACCAGGAGCGCCAGCTGACCAACAAGAAGCGCCAGCTCGAGGAGCAGTGGCGCGCCGGCGAGTCCGGCGAGCGCCCGTCGATCGGCGAGGAGGAGATCGCCGACATCGTCTCGATGTGGACCGGCATTCCGGTCTTCAAGCTCACCGAGGCGGAGACCCAGAAGCTGATGCGCATGGAGGACGAGCTGCACAAGCGCGTCATCGGCCAGCAGCCGGCCATCGAGGCCGTCTCGAAGGCCATCCGCCGCTCGCGCGCGGGCCTCAAGGATCCCAAGCGCCCCACCGGGTCGTTCATCTTCCTCGGCCCCTCCGGGGTCGGCAAGACCGAGCTGGCCCGCACGCTCGCCGAGTTCCTGTTCGGCGACGAGGAGGCGATGGTCCGCATCGACATGTCGGAGTACATGGAGAAGCACTCCGTGTCGCGGCTGGTCGGCTCGCCCCCGGGCTACATCGGCTACGACGAGGGCGGCCAGCTCACCGAGGCCGTCCGGCGCAAGCCGTACTCGGTGCTGCTGCTCGACGAGATCGAGAAGGCGCACCCCGACGTGTTCAACATCCTGCTCCAGATCCTGGAGGACGGACGGCTCACCGACGCCCAGGGGCGCACGGTCGACTTCCGCCACGCCATCGTGATCATGACCTCCAACGTGGGGGCGTCCGAGATCGCCAAGAACACCGGCATCGGGTTCACGATCGGCGACGACACCGGCATCACCTACGACGACATGAAGAACCGGATCATGGGCGAGCTGAAGAAGCTCTTCCGTCCCGAGTTCCTCAACCGGATCGACGAGGTCATCGTCTTCCACAAGCTCACGCGCGACGAGATCAAGGAGATCGTCGAGTTGCTGCTGCGCCGCATCCGGGAGTCGATGGCGGAGCGCGAGCTGTCGCTCAACCTCTCGGACGACGCCAAGGACCTGTTGGTGGAGAAGGGCTGGGATCCCGCGATGGGCGCGCGGCCGCTGCGGCGTGCCATCCAGCGCTACATCGAGGATCCGCTGGCCGACGAGGTGCTCAAGGCCAGCAACATGGAGCCCGGCTCGACCGTCCAGGTCGAGCGCGGCGAGAACGCCGAGGGCGAGGATCCGGAGGTCACGATCACGATCACCGGTCCGCCGGCCGGGCACAAGCGCGAGCCCGTGGGCGTGGGCGCCCAGGGCGAGGGCGCGGAGGCCGGCGGCGAGGGCAGCTCGCTGCCCGAACGCTCCGGCGGCGGGGACCTCCCCGACGTGCCCGACGTCCTCCCCGACGTGCCGGACGCTCCGCCGCCCGACGAGCCGGGTCCGCCCACCGAGAGCTAGCCGTTACGGAAGTTCCCGCCTCCGAAGTCCGGATCAAGGCGCGTGAGAACGGGCCCTACCGCGTGGACGGCGACTTCACGCTGGTCGACGCCGACGGCAACGAGTTCGACCTGAGCGGCATCAAGCGCCCCATCGCTCTCTGCCGCTGCGGCGGATCCACGACCAAGCCCTTCTGCGACGGCACGCACTCGAGGACCGGGTTCCAGGCGGCCGAGCGCGCCGTGCGGGAGTCCGGCGCCGGGCCGTCGCGCAGGACAGAGCCCGGCCGAGGCGAACAGACAGAGGCTCGACCGGCGTGATGAGCCTCCGCCGGTCGAGCGACTTCTTTCTCGGCATTCCGGGCGCAGGGCATTAGGGGCGAGTTCGTCCACCTAGCGCCTTACCGTGGGGAGATGGCACGGAGCGTCCACGTCTGCAGCGACTGCGGCCACGAGAGCGCGGGCTGGCTGGGCCGATGCCCGGGCTGTGGCGAGTGGAACACGCTGGTCGAGGAGCGCGCGCCCGACCCGACCGGCGCGGCGGCGGGCGGCAGGTCCGGGCGTCGCGGGGCCAAGGCGGCCCGCCCGGTTGCGCTGGCCGACGTCCAGGCGCCGCCGGTCCAGCGCCTGGTAACCGGCATCGCGGAGCTCGACCGCGTGCTGGGCGGCGGGCTGGTGCCGGGCTCCCTGGTGCTGCTTGGCGGCTCCCCGGGCATCGGCAAGTCCACCATCACCGCTGACGCGCTGGGCAGGCTGGCCGCCGCCGGGCGGTCGGTGCTGTACGTCTCGGGAGAGGAGTCCGCGGTGCAGGTCAAGCTGCGGGCGGAGCGGCTGGGCCCGGATGCCCTGCGGGTGCCGATCGTGGCCGAGACCGAGCTCGAGGTCGTGGAGGCCACGCTGGAGGCCGAGCGGCCCGATGTGTGCGTCATCGACTCGGTCCAGACGCTGCACGCCGCCGGCCTCACCGGCGCGGCGGGCTCGGTGGGCCAGGTGCGAGAGGTGGCAGGCCGACTCGCCCGCATCGCCAAGCAACGTGGCGTGGCGGTCGTGATGGTCGGCCACGTCACCAAGGACGGCGCGCTGGCGGGCCCGCGCGTGCTGGAGCACCTGGTGGACTGCGTGCTGCAGTTCGAGGGCGAGCGCGAGCGCACCTACCGCACGCTGCGCGCGGTCAAGAACCGCTTCGGCTCCACCAACGAGGTCGGCGTGTTCGAGATGGCGGAGGACGGGCTGATCGAGGTGGTGGACGCGTCGGCGCGCTTCGTCGACGAGGCCAGCCGCGCGGCGGGCTCGGTGGTGCTGTGCTCGATGGAGGGCTCGCGCCCGCTGCTGGTGGAGGTGCAGGCGCTGGTCGCGCAGAGCGCCCTGGAGTCGCCGCGTCGTGTGGCCAACGGGGTGGATCGCAACCGGCTGGCGCTGGTGCTCGCGGTGCTGGCGCGCCACGCCGGGCTGGCGCTGGGCACGTGCGACGTGTTCGTCTCGGTGGCCGGCGGGGTGCGCATCGAGGAGCCGGGTGCCGACCTGGCGGTGGCTCTGGCGGTGGCGTCCGCCGCCCGCGGCGTGCAGCTGGGCTCCGGCGAGCGGCCGATGGCCGCGTTCGGCGAGGTGGGGCTCACCGGCGAGCTGCGCCACGCCGCGCACCCGGACCGGCGCATCGCCGAGGCCGCCAAGTTCGGGCTCGCGCCCGTGCTCGCGCCCGGCGAGGGGCTGCGCACGCTCAGGGCCGCGCTGAGCCAGGCACTGGGCGGCCAGCCGGAAGCCGCCGCGCGCGCCGCCTGACAAGGGCCGCAAACAGCGCCGTCCGCGCACGCCGGTGCACCGCCACGGCGGTCACAGGAAGGTGGTCAAGCAGCGCATGCTGGTGCTCGCCCTAGGGCGCTGAGGCCTCCCTTGCCGCCGTAGCGCGCCGGTGCCGGTTTTCCGGAGCGAGCGGCAAAGGGTGGGGGGTGGCGCCCCGACGGACGAGGCCACGATCACCCGGTCGGCGGGTTGTCGCGGCACCTAAAGCGCGGTTAAAGATTGCGCATGCCGCCAATCCGCCGCCGAGCGCACGACCGGTTCAGCCTCCCCCGGCTTGGCCGTGCGCCGGCGGCGGCGGCGGTTGTCGTCGCGGCCGCGCTGCTCGCTGGCGGCGGCAGCTCGTCGGCCGCGGACGCGTGCACGATCTCGTGGGACGGCGGAGCCGCGTCGGTGCGCTGGGAGGACGCCGCCAACTGGACTGACGACCGGCTGCCCAACTCGTCGGACGAGGTGTGCATCGGGTCCGCGGCCAGCGTTGAGACGGGCGGAACCAGCACGGTCGGCGGTCTGCGGGTGGACGGCGCGCTGACCGTCGTCGGGCTGGGCGACCTCAGCGTCGCCGCCACGCACGACTCGGCGGTGCCCGGAACGCTGACCCTGCAGAGCGGCCGGCTCACGCTGGATGGCGACATGACGGTCGAGGCCTTCCGCCAGTCGGGCGGAACGCTGCTCGGCTCGGGCACGGTCGCCACCCCGGACTTCCGCTGGACGGCGGGCGCCGAGGTGGGCAGCGGAACCACCGAGCTGACCGGCTCGGGCGCCGGGCTGGCCCTCTCCGGCGCCGTCCACACGCTGGATGCCAGCCGCCGGCTGAAGATCGACAGCGGCGCGTCCGTCGCCTGGACGGCGGGCGACCTGGAGCTGCGCGCCGCCGCTTCGGTCCAGAACGCCGGGCTGATCGACGTGCGGGGCGACCAGGACTGGAGCGGTTGCTGCGGCTCCGCGATGAGCGTCGTCAACGAGCCGGGCGGCACCATCCGCAAGAGCGCCGGCGACGGCGAGACCCGACTCACGTATCCGCTCACCAACGACGGCACGCTGGACGTGCGGACCGGCACGCTGGCGATCTCGGGTGGCAGCATCGCGGGCCATCGCTCGGCGGGCGCCTTCGACGTGGCCGACGGAGCCACGCTGGCCTTCACGGGCTCCGACTTCAACCTGGGTCCGGCTTCGGTGGTGACGGGTCACGGGAGCGGCGGGCTGCTGTTCAAGTTCGGCGCGGTGCGCTTCGGCGGCCGCGTGCAGGCTCCAGCCGAGGTGGACG
>JAXDIC010000112.1:0-3757 GCA_034664185.1 Thermoleophilaceae bacterium | reverse complement strand
CGGTGATCGTCGCGTCGTTCGCGCCGTTCGTCCCGCACGGCGGGATCGGCGCCCTCTGGGACCGGACGCTTGGATACCAGGCCGGACGCGAGTCGCCGTTCAGCATCTGGGGTCAGCACAGCTCACTCGCGGGCCTGCACCTGGCGGTGGAGATCGGAGCCGTGGCGCTGGCGCTGGGCATCGCGATCTTCCCGCGCGGACGGCGTACCACCGCCCAGGTGGCGGCGCTGGCGGCCGCGGCGCTGATCGCCGTGCAGCTCACGGCCGAGCACTGGTTCTACCTGTACATCGTGTGGTTCGCCCCGCTGGTCCTCGTGGCGCTGCTCGCGCGGCCCACCGGGCCGCTAGCCGGGAGCCTGCGCCAGGACCTGCTCGATGCCCGTCGCCAGCCCGTCGTCGCCGGCCTCGATCACGACGCCGTTGAGCCACGGGTCCTCGTCTGAGGTCTCGAACCTGACGGGCATCATCGTCTGGAAGCGCTCCAGCGCCTGCTCGCGCTTCACGCCGATCACCCCGCCGCGCGGACCCGTCATGCCCACGTCGGTCACGTAGGCGGTGCCGCCCGGGAGCACCCGGGCGTCGGCGGTCGGGATGTGGGTGTGGGTGCCCACGCAGGCGGTCACGCGGCCGTCCAGGTGCCAGCCCATCGCGACCTTCTCGCTGGTGGCCTCCGCGTGGAAGTCCACGAGCACGTGATCGGCGCGATCGCGCAGGTCGGCCAGCAGCGCGTCGACCTCCGCGAAGGGCGTGCGTGCCGCGTCCAGGAACGCCGTGCCTATCAGGTTGACCACGCCCAGCCGCCGCCCGTCGCGCTCGACCACCGTGTGACCACGTCCAGGATTGCCCTTCGGGTAGTTGGCGGGGCGGACAATGCGCTCCTCGCGGTCGAGGTACTCGTACACCTCGCTGTGGCGGTAGGTGTGGTTGCCCAGCGTGATCGCGTCCACCCCGAGGTCGTCGAGCATCTCGCGGGCGAGCTTGGACGTGATGCCGACGCCGCCCGCGGCGTTCTCGCCGTTGACCACCACCCAGTCCGGCTCGTGACGCTCCCGAAGCGACGGCAGCAGCGAGCGGAGGGCCTGGCGCCCGGGACTGCCGACGACGTCGCCTACGAAGAGCAGCTTCATGACGGGCCATTCTCCCAGCCGGCCGGCGGCGACTGACCGTCTACCGTTGCCGGCGATGCACCAGCCGGCCGCGACCGCCCCCCAGGGCCGCCCCCAGAGCGCCGCGCCAGTGCTGGAGGCCCGCGAGCTGACCAAGCGATACGGCACGCGCCAGGCCCTGCGCGCAGTTTCCCTGTCGGCGCGGCCGGGCGAGCTCGTGGCCGTGATCGGGCCGAACGGCGCCGGCAAGACCACCCTGCTGTCGATCCTGGCCGGCATCCAGGATCCGGACTCGGGTGGAATCGAGACGGCGCCCGAGCGCGTGGGCTGGGTGCCGCAGCAGCCGTCGCTCTACGGCAAGCTGACCGTGGCCGAGAACCTGCGCCTGTTCGCCCGGCTGGAGCGCTGCGCGGACGCGGACGCCGCGGTGCAGGCGATGCTCGAGCAGGCCGCGCTGGCCGACCGCGCCGGCAGCCTGGCCTCCACCCTCTCCGGCGGCAACCGGCAGCGCCTGAACATCGCGATCGGCCTGCTGGGCGACCCGCCCGTGCTGCTGCTCGACGAGCCCAGCGCGGCGCTCGATCCGCGCCAGCGCGAGCGGCTCTGGGAGTTCATCGTCGGGCTGTCGGCCGCCGGGACCGCCGTCGTCTACTCGACGCACAACGTGCAGGAGGCCGACCGCTACGCCAATCAGGTCGTGGTGCTGGCCGACGGCGAGCGCCTGTTCGGGGGCCCTCCCCAGGAGCTGGAGCGCGTGGTGGGCGAGGGGGAGGCCGCCGACTTCGAGGCGGCCTTCGTCGCCTTCCTCCGCCAGCGGGGGCACTAGAGCCGCGTGCGCTGGCTGTTCGCCAAGGACCTGCGCATCCTCGCGCGCTCGCCGTTCCTGGTCGCGCTGCTGGTGGTCTACCCGATCGCGATCGCGGCGCTGGTCGGGTTCGCCGTGACCAGCGGCCCCAGCAAGCCGCGCGTAGCCGTGCTCAACGAGGTCCCGCAGTCCGCCAACAGGATCAACCTCGGCGGCCAGGAGGTGAACGTGTCGAAGGAGGCCAAGCCGCTGTTCGACGCCATCACTCCGGTCCGCGTGCAGACCCGCGACGAGGCGATCAGGAAGGTCCGCGACGGCGACGTGCTGGGCGCGCTGATCATCCCGCCGGACATCACACAGAACCTGGAGGCCGCCACCGCGGGCGGAGGCAAGCCCGCGCGAGTCGAGGTCTTCTACAACGCCGAGGACCCTGCCAAGCAGAGCTTCGTGTCGAACACGATCAAGGCGCGCGTGCAGGACGCCAACGCCGCGCTGGCCAAGCGGTTCACCGGCATCGCGTCGGGCTACATCGAGCTGCTCAGGACGGGCGGATCGTTCTCCTTCGTGGGCACGAGCTTCGACGTGCTGGGGCTGCAGAAGAGCGAGGCGATCCTGCGCGCCGCGATCGCGAAGGCGCCCAAGGGCTCGACGCAGAGCGCACAGCTGGCGCAGGTCGCCGACTTCGCGCACATCGCCCAGCAGAACCTCGGCCTGGCCACCAGCGTGCTCAGCGCGGTGGGCACGCCGATCCAGGTGGACACCACGATCGTCAAGGGCGGGAAGACGCCGCTGGGCGCGTTCGCCGCCGCGATCGCGGTCACCGTGACCCTGATGTTCGTCACCCTCCTCCTGGCGGCGGGCACGCTGGCGCTCGAGCGCGAGGAGAACGCGTTCCGGAGGCTGGTGCGCGGACTGGTCTCCCGCACCGGGCTTCTGGTCGAGAAGGTGGCGCTGGCCGCCGCATGCTCGGTGGTCGTCGGGCTGCTGCTCCTGGGCGGGCTGTCGATCTTCGTGTCGCTGCCCTGGAGCCGCTTCGGCCTGTGGCTCGCGGCGCTGGCGTGCGGCGCCGCCGCGTTCGGCGCCCTGGGCGTGGCCATGGGCGCCGCCGCGCGGGAGGTGCGCGCGGCGTCGCTGCTGGCGTTCATGGCGTCGCTGCCGATCGCGGTGCTCGGCCTGGTGCCGTCAGGCGCGGTCTCCTCCGGCCTCTACAGCGTGGTGCGCGTCGTCTCGGGTGTGTTCCCGTTCAAGCCCACCCTGGACGCGCTCGAGTCGGCGCTCGGGCGCTCGGGCGGCGTGGCGGGACCGCTCCTGCACCTGGCGCTGCTCGCGGTCGCCTACACGCTGGTCGCGCGACTGTCGATCCGCCGCCTGGCCTGAGCGCGCGGTCCGGGCGCTCGGAGGCGACCTCTCTCTTAGACTGACGCCATGGCCTTTCCCGCCACCCGCATGCGCAGGCTGCGCCGCACCGGCCTACTGCGCGACATGGTGCGCGAGACCGAGCTGACGCCGTCGCACCTCGTGCTGCCGATGTTCGTGGAGCTGGGCACGGACGCGCGCACGCCGATCGAGGCGATGCCGGGCGTCGACCGCCTGTCGATCTCACACGCGGTCGAGGAGGCCGCCGAGGTCCACCGGCTGGGCGTGCCCGCGGTGCTCCTGTTCGGCATCCCGTCGCACAAGGACGAGCAGGCCTCGGGCGCGTTCGACGAGGAGGGCGTCGTGCAGCTCGCGGTCCGCGCGATCAAGGAGGCCGTCCCGGATCTGGTGGTGATCACCGACGTCTGCCTGTGCGAGTACACCTCGCACGGCCACTGCGGCGTGGTGCGCGCCGACGGCCAGGTGGACA
>JAXDIC010000109.1:0-2617 GCA_034664185.1 Thermoleophilaceae bacterium | reverse complement strand
CCTCACCGCCGCCGTTGCCCGAGTCCTTCATGCCCGGCACGCGCTTCATCAGCTCCTCGAGGCGCATGCCCGTGAGCGCCTCCAGCACCTCGGGCAGCTCGGCCACGATCTGCGTCACGTCCTTGGTGATCCGCGACGCGCCGGGTGACGACCCGTTGCCGCCGATCATCACGATCTTGTCGGTCTGGGCCAGCGGCGCGGACACCGCGGCGGCCAGCTGGGGCAGGATCTCCAGCACGCGGTCGGCCATGGCCGCCTCGTTGTAGTCGCCCCAGCTCTGGGCCTTGGCGGCCATCGCCTCGGCCTCGGCCAGGCCCTTGAGCCGCAGCGCGTCGGCCTCGCCGGCGCCGTCGGAGGCCAGTTGCTCGCGGTGCGCCTCGGCGACGGCCGTGATCTCGCGGGCGCGCGCCAGCGCCGGCTCAACGATCTCGGCTTCCAGCTCGCGCTTGCGGCGCTCCACCTCGGCCTGCATCAGCTCGATCGACTTCTGGCGCTCCACGATCTCGACCTTCAGCTCCTCGCCGCGCACCTGCTGGCGCGTGATGGCCTGCTGGAGCTCGTACGACAGGTCAGCCTCGGCGGAGGCCCGCAGCCCCTCGCTCTTGAAGCGCGCGCGCTGCGTCTCGAAGTCGCGCCGGGAGCTCTCGATGGCCAGGTCGGCCTCGTAGCGGGCCGCCTTGGCCTCGCGCTCGGCCTCGGCCTCGCCGCGGATGGCGTCGCGCTTGACCTGCGCGGTGCGCGGGCGGCCGAGCGCCTCCAGGTAGCCCTGCTTGTCGGAGACGTTGCGGACCGTGAGCGACACGATCGAGAGGCCCATCCGCTCGAGGTCGGGCCCGGCCAGGGTGCGCACCGCGGCCACCAGGCGCTGACGCTCCCGGTAGATGTCCTCGATCGAGAGCGCCCCGATCGCGCCGCGCAGGTGGCCCTCCACCGCCTGCATCGCCGTGCGCACGATGTCCTCGCGCCCGCGCGAGAGGAACTGCTCCGCCGCCCGCGCGATGCCCTCGTCGGTGCTGTCGATCTTGACCATGCATACGCCGTCGACCTGCACCTGCACGCCGTGCATCGTGTACGTCTCGGCGCTGCGCACGTCGAACTGCATCAGCTCCAGCGAGAGCCGCTGGACCTTCTCGCGGAACGGCCGCACGTACGTACCGCCCCCGCGCACGATCCGGTAGCCCGCGTCGCCCTTGCGCCCGCGGCGGCCGGAGATGATCAGAACCTCGTTGGGGCCGACGTTGGTGTACTGGTGCGCCCAGACCGCGAAGGCGATCAGGCCAAGCGCCAGGAGCACTCCTCCGGCGACGATCAGGGCGATGACTCCGCCCGCGACAGCGATCAGCATCAGCTGTGAACCTCCTCGGGTTCGTTGGTCCAGATTGCGTCTGTGTCCAGCCGCTCGGCGCGGGGCGCCTCGGCCGTATGGATCTCGATCTCCTGCTCGAAGCGGAGGAAGCCGCTGCGGTGCAGGTGGTGGCCGACCATGCCGGCCAGCGAGTCCTCGTCGTCCGCGACGAAGGCGTTGATCCCGGTGTCGGCGAAGGCTGCGCACAGGTCGCCGGCCACGGTGCGCCTGATTCCGAGCTCGAGGCGCGTGCCCTCGTCGTCGGTCAGGTGCGCCACCAGGCGCCGGCCCGAGTCCACGCTGCGTGCCTCCACGGCCTCCCAGATCTCGGGCCGGACCTCCGACGCGTACAGCGCCGCCATGGCCCTGGCGTCGAACTTGGTGACCATCTCCGCGCGCAGCAGGCGCAGCAGGCTGACGATGTCCGCCTCCGCGGGCGGGGCGTCCTGCGTGAGCGGGCCCACGCCGGCGCGCGGGCGCTCCGGCTCCGACAGCCGCGCGGCGCTGGCCAGCACGCCGATCACCGGGCCGTCGGCCGAGATGCCCTCGACCGTGGGGAGCCAGAACTCCGGGTCGGCCTGGGAGCGGAACACGGCGGCGGGCGCCCTCAGGCGCAGGTCGCGCGGGCGCAGCACGCCCACGGCCACGTCCGCCTCGTCCTCCACGTAGCCCGCCGAGATCAGGTAGCGGCACACCGCGCGCCGGATGCCCGCCAGGTCCTTGGCCTTCAGCTTGGGGCCGCTCAGCACGGGGGAGACGATCTCGCCGTCGTCCTCGTACACGGGCAGCTCGTAGTCCATCGCGGGCACGCGGAAGTAGGCCAGCGGGAGGGTCCGCGCCGGTGCGATGGTCTCCAGCACGGTGCCGACCTTCGCGCGCAGCGCGAACACGTTGGCGGCCTCCAGCGTGCGGCCCGCCACCTCGCAGCTGTAGATCTCCTTGAGCACGGGGTGGGGGGCGTCGTTGGGCCGGTGCTGGATGGGCAGCCGCGCGACCTCCTGGCCGCTGAAGCCCGCGCGCACCCCCAGCCGGAAGGCGTAGCCGTGCCCGTCCGCGCCGTGCTCCAGGTGGATCGGAGTGGGCGGGTACTCGCCCTGGAAGGCGATCGTGTCGCGGATCCAGCCCCAGAGCCCCATCGGCTCAGTAGCCCCAACCCACCCGCGACTCGTGGCTGACCGTCTCCTCGCCCCGCTCGCCGGTGCGGATGCGGATGGCCTTCTCCACGTCGTACACGAACACGCGCCCGTCGCCCGTCTCGCCCGTCCAGGCGGC
>JAXDIC010000068.1:0-2840 GCA_034664185.1 Thermoleophilaceae bacterium | reverse complement strand
TGCCGTCAACTCGAAGAAGGTCAAGGACGGCTCGCTCCGGCTGGCCGACTTCGCCGGCGGCGACCGCACCCTGCTGAAGGGCGACGCCGGTGCGCGCGGCCTCGCGGGCACCAACGGGACCAACGGGACCAACGGCGCGACCAACGTCGTCGCGCGAAACAGCGACGGACCCGACTTCTCGGCCCCCGGGGAGTCGTTCCACACGGCCTCGTGCCAGGCCGGCGAGCGTGCGGTTGGCGGCGGCGGGTACGTGGCCGGCCTGACCGATCCCGGCGATTACATACAGACGAGCGTTCCCACCACCGACGGGTCGTTCGCCTTCGACGGCGGCGTGCCCAACGGCTGGCGGGTACAGGCTCACGCCGGTGGCACCGACACGAACCGCGCGGTCAGCGTGTACGTGCTCTGCGCCTCCCCGTGACCGTGGCGTAGCGGAAGCTTCGCCAGCACGGGCCGGGCGTCAAGGCGCCCGGCCCGGCCTGCTCCACTCCGCCCGGCCCGGCACCAGGAACCCTCTTTCCGGGGGCTATACTCGCTCGCGCACGGACTTTCATCTGCGGCCCGGGTGGCCGCACCTGGAGGTGGGCTTCGCAGCCCACCTTTTTTTGGCCCAAATTGGAGTGGTGAGCGACATTCAGACACAGATCGAGCAGCGCCTGGCGGCCGCCGAGCCGGAGGTCGAGGTGCTGCTGGCGGAGCAGATCGCCGCGGAGCGCGTGCGCGTGTTCGTGGACCATCCGCGGGGCGTCGACCTCGGCCTCTGCGAGCGCGTCACCAGCCACCTGCGCGACATCCTCGAGCAGTACTCGCTCGAGGTCAGCTCCCCTGGGCCGGAGCGCCCGCTGAGCAAGCCCGAGCACTTCCAGCGCTACCTCGGCCGGCGCGCGCGCGTGCGCACGCACGAGAGCCACCAGGGGCGCACGAGCTTCACCGGCGAGCTGGTGGGCGCCAGCCACGAGGCCGTCACCGTCGCCGCCGACGGCGGGGTCGTGACCATCCCGTACACGGACGTCAAGCGAAGCAACCTGCTGGAGGGGTGAGCCAATGTCAAAGGAGATAGTCGAGGCAGTTCACGTACTCGAGCGGGAGAAGGGCATCTCGTCCGACCGCCTCATGGAGGCGCTCGAGGACGCGCTCCTCTCCGCCTACAAGAAGACGCCCGACGCCGCCCGCTACGCACGCGTGGACATGGACCGCTCCACCGGCGACTTCAAGGTCTTCGAGCTGCTCATCCCGCCGGAGCTGGAGGACAAGCTCCTGGCCGAGGTCGAGCCCGAGGAGCCGACGGTCGATCCCGAGACCGGCGAGCTGCGCGAGCCCGAGGAGCCGGAGCTGGACCCCGAGAAGCTCGCCCAGTACAAGGATCAGATCGAGGAGCGCGACGTCACGCCGCACGACTTCGGCCGCATCGCCGCACAGACCGCCAAGCAGGTCATCCTCCAGCGCATCCGCGAGGCCGAGCGGGACATGATGTTCGACGAGTACCAGGACCGCGTCGGCGAGCTGATCACCGGCATCGTCCAGCAGTCCGACTCGCGCTACACGCTGGTCCAGCTGCGCGAGCGCGTCGAGGCGCTGCTGCCCAAGTCCGAGCAGGTTGACAACGAGCGCTACGACCACGGTCAGCGCGTCAAGGCGATCATCACCGACGTCTCGAACCAGTCCAAGGGCCCGAGCATCATCGTCTCGCGGCGCTCGCCCGAGCTCATCCGCAAGCTCTTCGAGCTGGAGGTCCCGGAGATCGCCGACGGGCTGGTAGAGGTCCAGAACGTGGCTCGCGAGCCCGGCTACCGGTCGAAGATCGCGGTCGTCTCGCACGCCAGCGGCGTGGATCCGGTCGGCGCCTGCGTGGGCCCGCGCGGCTCGCGCGTGCGCATGGTCGTGTCCGAGCTGCGCGGCGAGAAGATCGACATCATCCCCTTCAACGAGGAGCCGGCTCGCTTCGTGGCCAAGGCGCTCTCGCCCGCGCGCGTGCGCGAGGTGCTGGTCGACGACGAGAGCAAGCAGGCCACCGTGGTCGTGCCCGACGATCAGCTCTCGCTGGCGATCGGCAAGGAGGGACAGAACGCCCGTCTCGCCGCGCGCCTGACCGGCTGGCGCGTGGACATCCGCTCCGAGACCGAGTTCGCGGCCGAGGAGGCGGACATGTCCTACGACGACGACGACGCCTCCGGCCGCTGCCACGCGATCATGTCCACCGGCAAGCGCTGCCCCAACGCGGCGCTGCCCGGCTCGCGCTACTGCGGGCTGCCCGCACACCAGGCCCTGGAGGGCAAGGACACCGACCAGGTGGAGGCCGAGCCGGCGCCGGTCGAGGCCGGCGCGCCCGCGGAGGAGCCTGCCGCCGCGGCTGAGGAGCCGGTCGAGGCGCCGGTTGCCGCGGAGGCGCCGGAGCGCGCCGCCGAGGAGGTCGTCGAGCCGATTGCTTCGGGCGAGCCCGAGGCTGAGGCCGCGGTGGAACCGCCCCCGCCCGCCGAGCCCGAGGTGGAAACTGCAGCTGAGGAGGCCGCCCCGGAGGAAGCTGTGGCCGAGGAGCCGGCACCCACCGAGGAGCCTGAGCCTGTGGCCGGCGAAGAGCCCGAGGCCGATACGCCGGACCCGGAGAGCTCGGCCGCCGCAGCGGAGCCGGCGCCGGCCGAGGAGCCGGCGTCCTAGCCGCCCCACCCGCCGAACGTCCCTTTCTGGCTGCTATAGCCGTCCAAAATGGACGTTCGGTTTCGGGAAGGGGTGGCGTGAGCGCTTCCGTGCCCGAGCGGCGCTGCGTGGGCTGCGGGATCTCGGCTCCGCAGGGCGAGCTCTTGCGCTTCGTGCTGGACGACGGCCGGATCCGGCCCGATCCC
>JAXDIC010000387.1:0-3948 GCA_034664185.1 Thermoleophilaceae bacterium | reverse complement strand
GCTCAGATAGCCAAGTCCCTCGTGTTCGTCGCCGACGGCGAGCCGGTGGTCTGCGTGGCCTCCGGGGGCCACCGGGTGGACATCGACATCCTGGCGATGGCATTCGACTGCGCGCACGTCCAGCAGGCCGACCCGGACCAGGTTCGCGCCGCGACCGGCTTCGCGGTCGGCGGCGTGCCGCCGTTCGGCCACGGGCTGCCGATCGTGATGGACCAGGCGCTCCTGGACCACGAGGTGGTCTACGCCGCCGGCGGTGACGGCAGCACCCTGTTCGGGATCGATCCGCGCAAGCTGGCCGAGGCCACCGGCGCCCGGCTGATCGCCGTGGGCGCCGAGCCCGCGCCCAGCTAGAGCTGCAGCGACTTGATCTCGAGGAACTCCTCGAGCCCGAACTTGCCCAGCTCGCGGCCGTGCCCGGACTGCTTGAAGCCGCCGAACGGCGCCACCGGGTTGAACGTGGCCCCGTTGATCTCCACCTGGCCCGTGCGGATCCGGCGCGCGACGCGCTTGGCGTGCTCGGGGTCGCCCGACCACACGCCGCCGGCCAGGCCGTAGATCGAGTCGTTGGCGATCCGCACCGCGTCGTCCTCGTCGTCGTAGGGGATGATCGACAGCACGGGACCGAAGATCTCCTCCTGCGCGATGGTCATGTCGGGCCGCACGTCCGAGAACACCGTGGGCTTCACGAAGTAGCCGCTGTCCAGGCCCTCGGGCGGCTCCTCGCCGCCGGCCACGAGCTTGGCCCCCTCCTCCTGGCCCTTGCGTATGTAGCCGCGCACGCGCTCGCGCTGGGCGTCGGAGACCAGCGGGCCCAGCGTGGTGTCGGGCTCGAACGGGTCGCCCACCTTGATCTGGGAGACCACGGCCGCGGCGATCTGCTCGGCCGCCTCCAGCTTCTCGCGCGGCACCAGCATGCGCGTCAGCGCGCTGCAGGTCTGCCCCGAGTTGAGGTAGCACTTGCCGATCCCGTCCACCACAGCCGCCTGCAGGTCGGCGTCGTCCAGGATCACGTTGGGCGACTTGCCGCCAAGCTCCAGCGCCACGCGCTTGACCGTGCCGGCCGCCACCTCGCTCACGCGCCTGCCCGCGCGCGTGGAGCCGGTGAACGACACCATGTCGATGTCCGGGTGCGCCGCCATCGGCTCCCCCACTCCCGGACCGTCGCCGGTCACCAGGTTGAACAGCCCGGCGGGCAGGCCCAGCTCCTCCACGATCTCGGCCAGGATGAACGAGTTGAGGGGCGTGACCTCGCTGGGCTTGACCACCACCGCGCAGCCCGCGGCGATGGCCGGGGCCACCTTGGCGCAGATCTGGTGCAGCGGGTAGTTCCACGGCGTGATGCAGCCCACAACGCCCACCGGCTCGCGCACGATCAGGGAGTTGCCGACCTGCTCCTCCCACGTCGTTCCCTCGACCACGTCGGCCATCGAGGCGAAGTCCATCGCCGGCAGGCCGGCCTGGATCATCGTGGAGAGGTTGAGCGGCATGCCCACCTCGCGCGACACCAGCTCGGCGATCTCGGGCGCGCGCTCGGCCAGCTTGGCCGAGATGGCCAGACACGCCTCCGCGCGCTCGTAGGGAGAGACCTGCGACCACTGCTCGAACGCCGCCCGCGCCGCGACCACCGCGCGGTTCAGGTCCTCGGCGTCGCCAGCGGGCACGGTGCCCACCGGCTGCTCCGTGGTGGCGTCCAGGACCTCGAAGGTCCCGCTTCCGTGGGGCTCGACCCACTCGCCGCCGATGTACAGCCGGTCGCGCCTGATCGGCTCCTGGTCGTGGCTCGGCTGGGCCGGCGCCTGTGTCTCAACGGCCATCTCGATCTCTCCTTTGTCTCTAAAGCTCCGTGTACCTACCTGGCCGGCGCGGCCTCGCGTGGCGTAGCCGCCGCCCCGATCTCCGCCGCCATCGCATCCGCGGTGCGGTGCGCCAGCGCCATGATCGAGACCATCGGGTTGGTGCCCGACGGCGTCGGGAACGCGCTGCCGTCCCCGATCCACACGCCGCGTACGTCGTGCAGCTCGCCCCACGGGTTGGCGACCGAGGTCTGCGGGTCAGTCCCCATCCGGCAGCTGCCCATCTGGTGGGCGCTGAACAGCCTCTGGCCCCCCGCCCGCTGGGGAACGCGCCAGCAGCGCGCCACGAAGGCCTCGAAGTCGTCGCCGTAGCGCCAGCCGGGCAGGCCGCCGGCGAGCGAGAAGATGGCCTTGGCCCCCGCCGCGCGGTGCAGGCGCACCTGCGCCTCCACGCCCTGGCGCAGGTTGGCGATGTCGCCCTCGTGCTCGACCGAGTACCACGGCACGGCCTCGCCGCTCGGGTCCACGGTGATCTGGCCCTGGCCGCGGTCGCGGGTGAGCGAGATCAGGGTGGCGCCGTACTTGAAGTCGGCCATGACCTCCTTGTGCGCGGCGCCTCCGGTCCAGGGAATGGCGGACCCCCCGATGGCGGGCGCGTACTGGGCGCCCTCGATCAGGAACCCGTAGCCCTCGCCGTCGCGGTCGTCGAACTGGTGGCAGAGGCCCGTCTGCGGGGCCCCCCACCACGAGCGCTGGTCCTCGCTGTAGATCCCGATCGTGGCGTTGGCGGGATGCAGGCGGAGGTACTGCCCGGTGGCGGGGCCGCCGATCCCGGAGCGCATCAGCAGCGCCGGCGACTCCAGTGCCCCGCACGCGACCACCACGTTGGGCGCGCGCACGGTCACGGCGCGCTGCTCGCCCGACGCCGGGTCGATGTAGACGGCCTCGACGCCCGCCGCGCTGCCGTCCTCGACGAGGACGCGCTGCGCGCGCGTGTGCACGAGGACGTCGGCGTCGTTCTGCACTGCGTCGTGCAGGAACGTCTTGTCCGAGCTCTGCTTGGAGCCCGACTGGTCTCCGAAGCCGAGGTAGCCCGCCGTCTCGGGCGCGTACTTCGACGGGTCCGTGTTGCGGACGATCGTCTTGAACTCCCAGCCCAGCGCCTCGCAGCCCTCCTTGAGCCGCTGGTGCGGGCCGTTCCAGTCGCTGGCCTGGTCGGTGGCGCCGATGCGCTGCAGCACCGCGTCGAGGTGGGCGTCGTACTCGGGGCCGTCGACGCCCTCCAGCCCGTGCTCGCGCGCCCACTGCTCGCGCACCCACGGCGTGGTGCGCAGGCAGTTGGTCCAGTTGATAACCGTGCCGCCGCCCAGCGCGGCGCCGGCCTGGAGGGTGATGTTCCCGTCGGCGGTGGGAGTCGGCCCGCCGCGCCAGTACATCTCCTGGTACGCCTTCAGCTCGAGCTGGGCGAAGTCGGACTCGTTGTAGTAGCCCGAGGCCTCGATCACGATGACCTTGAGGCCGCGCTCGGCCAGCTGTCCGGCGATCACGGCGCCGCCGGCGCCCGAGCCCACCACGCACACGTCCGCCTCCAGCGTCGAGCCGTCGTCCGGCACCAGCGGCTCGATCGGCTTGGGCACCTGCTGGGGCGGGGTGGCCGGGCCGGGATAGCCGAACACCGCCCAGTTGGGGTTCTGGCCGGTCGACGGATCGGGCGCGCCGTAGTTCAGGAACAGAGTCATGCCGGTCAGCGCGGCGATGCCGGCCGCGGCGTCCGGTGAGGCGAGCTGCATGTTGCGGATCAGCTGCTCGCGTGAGAGCTGCGTGGGAGCGCGGTCGATGCCCTGCTCGCCCAGCACGTCCAGGAGCTGCATCAGGCCGCCGCGGATCACCTCGTCGGGGATGCCCAGGATCAGCTCCGCCGCGCCGGCGTCCACGCCCACGTCGGTCGCCGTCCTCGCCCAGAAGCCGTGCGGGTCGGGGTCGCGCTCCACCCGCGGCACGATGGTCTCGCAGAAGGCGCGCAGCGTGGCCCGCTGGCTGTCGTCGAGCTGGATCGTCATCCCGTGGCCTCTCCTCGGACGTGGTCTACGGCTGGATTGTGACCGTTCGGCGCGCTCGGTGCCAGGAGCACCCCTCCGTTCGTACAAACGCCCTC
>JAXDIC010000386.1:0-3128 GCA_034664185.1 Thermoleophilaceae bacterium | reverse complement strand
CGCGGGTCCACGTGCACCACCCTGGCCCCGCGCTCCTTGGCCTCCATCACCCACTGGAAGCCCACCGGGTGCTGCTCGGCCATGTTGGAGCCCATGATCAGGATGCAGTCCGAGTTCTGCAGGTCCTGCTGGAACGTGGTGGCGCCGCCGCGCCCGAACGACGCCCCCAGACCGGGGACGGTGGAGCTATGTCATATGCGGGCCTGGTTCTCGATCGACACCGCGCCGGCGGCGGTGAAGAACTTCTTGATCAGGTAGTTCTCCTCGCTGTCCAGCGTCGCGCCGCCCAGGAATGCAACGCCGCGCGTTCGGTTGAGCGGCTGGCCATCCTCGTTCTCGTCCTCCCAGGTCTCGCGCCGGGCGGCGATGAGGCGGTCGGCGATCATGTCGGTCGCCTGCTCGAGGGAGATGTGCTCCCACTCGGTGCCGTGCGGGCGGCGGTACTTGATCCGCGTCTGGCGCGTGGGCGAGTTGACCAGCTTCTCCGAAGCGGAGCCCTTCGGGCACAGCCGCCCGCGCGAGATCGGCGAGTGCGGGTCGCCCTCGATCTGGACCACCCGCTCGTCCTTCACGTAGACCCTCTGCCCGCAGCCCACCGCGCAGTAGGGGCAGACCGACTGGACCACCCTGTCGGCGGTCCGGGTCCGGGGCGTCAGCTCGCGGGAGGCGGGCGACTGCGCTGCGCGGCCCAGGCCCAGCGGGTCTCCCGCCAGCTGCCGGAGGAGGGGCGGGAGTCCAAACCTGGCCATCGCCCGGCAACTTACCGAACCGCCTCCCGTGCGACACGCGGAGGCCCCTCGCTACCGTGCCTGCCGTGAACGCCTCGGCCGAACAGACCGTCCGCCTGCGCGACGGCCAGGAGATCGGTGTGAGGCCGATCCGGCCCGACGACAAGCCGCTGATCGTGGACGGCTTCAATCGTCTGAGCGAGCGCTCGCGCCGGCGCCGCTTCCTGACCCCCGCCAGCGAGCTGACTCCGGAGGACCTGGCCTACCTGACCGAGGTGGACCACAACCGGCACGAGGCGATCGTCGGGATCGACCCCTTCGAGGGACGCGCGGTGGGCGTGGCCCGCTACGTGCGCGTCCCCGGCAACCGCGAGTGCGCCGAGGTGGCCGTGGCCGTGGTGGACGAGTGGCAGCACCGCGGCGTGGCCACGGCGCTGATGAACGCCCTGAGCCAGCGCGCGCGCGAGACGGGCATCAAGCGCTTCACCGCGCTGGTCTCGCCCGAGAACACCGTCGTGCTCGACGCGCTCCAGGGGGCCGGCGCGCAGCGCACCGCCGCCGACGCCGACGAGATCGAGTTCACGGTCGAGGTCCCGGCCGAGGGCCTGGGCGAGCGGATGCGCGAGGCCCTGCGCGCCGCCGGAGCGGGTCAGCTCCGGCTCGCCGGCCGCGTGGCCCGAAGGCTGGGTGTCTGGCGCCGCGACGAGGACGACGACGCCGAGCCCGACGCCGCCGGCTAATCCTCCGGCCGCACGCGCACGGACGCCGAGGCCACCCTCAGGTGGCTGGTGCCCACAAATAGCGTGGCGCGGTAGCTGCGCACGCGCGACAGCGTTATCGCAAGCTTGGCGTCGCCCTGGGCGTTGGTTCGCAGCTTGCGACCGGCGAACTTGACCAGCGCGCCCTTCACCCCCGCCCCGCGCAGCGTCGCGTGGAACCGGAAGGTGTGGCGTGTGCCCGCGCGCACCGTCCGCGGGCGGACCTTCATCAGGTAGCCGCCGGAGACGCTGTTGTCGAGCCCCGGCACGAACACCGGCGCGCCGGGCTCCCCGGCGAACACGTCGAAGACCGCGAAGTGGCTGGCGTCGCCGGAGATGTAGGCGTCGTTGGTCACGATCATCCGCTGCCCGTCGAACTGGACGCTGGAGGGCTCGTCGAACGGGATCTCGGTGCCATTCGCGCCCGACATGTCCGACGGGAAGCGGGTCAGCTCCTTGCCCGCCGGCGAGATCACCACCAGCTGGTTGGTGGACGGGCCGACCAGCGCCATGTACACGTTGCCCGATTGCGCCAGCGCGAAGCCGTCGGGTGCCTCCTTCGGGCCGCTCTCCCAGAGCTTGGTCAGATCGCCGGGCCGGCCGTCGAAGTTGATCGGGAGCATGTACAGCTCGCCCGTGGTCGGGTTGTTGCCGGACGCCAGCGTGGTAGAGCCCCCGGCGCTCGTGTCGAACATCAGGTGGTGGCGGTCGGGCGTGAGCACGATGCCCGCGGGTCCGAACAGCGAGCCGTCGATGTTGGGATCGGTGAACCAGACGTGCGCCGGGCCGCCGCCGGCTGGCACGCGCCAGATCAGCCCCTGCGTGTAGTCGGTCACGTACATGCTGCCGTCCGGGCCCCACGCCGCGTAGTCCGGCTCGGGCGGGTTGTCGGTGGTCGTGGCCGAGCAGTCCTGCTGGGGGGCGCCGGGCGCGCACGGCTGCACGTCGTGGAACGTCCCGTAGGTGGTCTGCGCCCCCGTGCGCGGATCCAGCATCAGCACGCGCGCCGGGTTCTGGTCCAGCAGGTACAGGCGCCCGTGCGCGTCGATCGCCGCCACCTGCACGCCGTGCGCCGAGCCCGCCGTCTGTCCCTGGATGGTGTAGGTGCGCAGCAGCTGGCCGCCCGGCGAGTAGGCGAACACCTTGGACGGACCGGTGTCCGACCCCGAAGCGTTGGTGAACGTGCCCACATAGATCGTGCGATCGGGCGCGACCAGCGACAGGGCCGGGTAGCCGGGCGGGCCGATGCGCGCGAACAGGCGCGTGTCGAAGGGGTTGCGGGCCGAGGCCGGGGCGGCCAGCGCGAGCGCGCAGGTCGCCGCCAGTGCCACCGCCACAAGTGTCCGGGCCCCCCGCATCGCGTCCCCTCCTAGCCGCCGGCCAGCACCTCGGCGGCCGCGCGCTCGCCCGAGCGCACGGCGCCGTCCATGTAGCCGTTCCAGTAGGTCGAGGTCTCGGTGCCAGCCCAGTGGATCCGGCCCACGGGCTTGCGGATGGCCTCGCCGAACTCCAAGAGCGTGCCCGGCCCGAGGATGCTGACCGGGCAGCCGCGCGTCCATTCCTCCGTGACCCAGCTGAACTCGAGGTACTCCTTGGGGCTGAGCGCCTCGGACCCGAACAGCTGTCCCAGCTCCGTGAGCAC
>JAXDIC010000362.1:0-6038 GCA_034664185.1 Thermoleophilaceae bacterium | reverse complement strand
ACGGCTCACGCTCAGGTCCAACGTGGCCGCCGATCGCCACTCCTTTATTGCTGCTGTTGGCTGGGTGGTGCGTCGGGCGGCTAGCGGAAGCGCTTCAGCAGCCGGCGTGACGCCTTGGGGGTGCGGGTCTGGGCGGGGGCGGCGATTCCCACCTCGCGCACCACGCCGGCGTGCACGTGGAGGAGCAGCGTGGCTCGGCGGGTGCGGCGGATCAGCCAGGTTTCGTGTCCGATTCTCACGCGCCAGGCTCCCCTTGCCGCCTTCTTCTTGAGGGCGCTGCCCGGACGGGCTCCCGCGACCTTGAAGTGGCGGCTGGAGGTGACAACCAACAGGGCGCCGCTTTGGACGAACACCAGCGGGCGCGGCAGGGCGTAGCCGATCCGGATCTGGGCTCCGTCCTTCAGGCAGAAGCGGTCGACGCCTGCGCTCACTCGCACGTAGCTCGGGAAGGCGCGGCGGTTGCGGGCGCGGCTGCTGCCCAGGCGGGCGGCGCCCAGGCGCCGGGGGCCCAGGCGCGCCTTCTTCACGCTGGCGCACGGGCCCGCCGCCGGCGTGGGCACGCAGAGGACGCCGGGGCCGGCGCACTCGCGCACCGGCAGCGTCAGCCGCAGCTGGCTGGCCGTGACCGTGAAGCTCCCGTTGGACGGGCGCGCGTACGGGTCGTCGCGCCCGAGCAGCTCCAGCTTGGGCACGTGGCCGGCCAGGAAGTGCCAGCCGTTGGGGTGCAGCTGGAAGGTCTGCACCCCGCTTGGGTCGGGGCGGTAGATGGCGTGGGTGATCAGGGTCTGGTTGCCGTTGGGAGCGACGTCCCACAGACGCGAGTCCACCTGAGGGAAGGCGCCGGTGGTCTGGATCGTGGCCCTGACCGTGGGCGAGCCCATCAGCGTGTAGCCGCCGCCCTTCACGACCGGCAGCCGGTAGGTCGCGGCGCCCGGGTCGTCCGCCGCGGACACCGTGCGGCATGACGAGCCTGCCCCGATCGGATCGGTGGCGTTGGAGTTCTGGCTGCTTCCGCCAGCCGACGTGAACGTCCTGGCGGCCGGCTGGTCGTAGGCCACCTGGCCCGGGTGCTGGCCGTCCCAGCTGGCGGTGACGAACGGGCCGGCGGGCTGCTGTCCGTCGCAGCCCTGGGTCAGGGTCATGACTCCCTCCAGCGGATGGGCGTCAGAGCGGCCCAGCAGGTAGTGGGCGAACAGCGCCTCGCGCGCCGCGTTGGCCTCGGGCGCCTGAGCGGCGAGCGACGCGCGCGGGTGGCCGAACTCGTCCGCGAAGACCATCCCGATCCGCGCGCCCGGGAAATCCGACTTCATCCTGTTCGCGTAGCGCAGCGCCTCGTCCGCCGGGAACACGTCGTCGGTCCAGGCGTTGTAGAGGACCATGGGGGCGGGGGTCTCGCGCTGCGCGTCGGGCACCGAGTCCTGGATCGAATACGGAGAGCGGAAGCGCCTGAAGGCGTCGAGGATCGCGCGGTCGCGCGGCGTGTCGAACGGCTCACCCTCGCTGATGTTCGACTGCCAGGTGGTGACGTCCGCGCTGGGGTCGGCGCCCGCCGGCGCGTAGTGGCCAGCCGCCAGGCCGAGGTCGTAGAGGGAGCTGATGTACGACTTCTTGGGCACGCCGATCGGCGTGCCGTACGGGTTGGTGGCGCGGTAGTCCAGCGTGCGGCCGTTTGGCACCAGCGCGTACCCCAGGTCGCTCCACTCGATTCGCGGCGCGGCCGCGGCGATCTGCATCGGCTTGCCCTTCGGGCTGCGCCAGGGGACCAGCGTCCCGTCCCCCATCATCGTCCGGTCCTTGAGCGTCGCGAGGAGCAGGCTCTGCCCACCTCCGTAGGAGGCGCCGGTCACTCCGATCTTGTCGGGCTTGACCAGGCCCTCGTCCGCCAGCAGGCCCGCCAGGTACTGGGTGTCGCGCGTCTCGTAGCGCGCGTCGGCGAGGTGGATCCAGCCCTTGTCGCAGCCGGCTCCGATGCGCGACGCCAGGACGCCGCACGACTGGCCGAACCCGCGCGCCGTGTAGGTCAGGACCGCGTAGCCCTCGCTGGCCCACCGGAACGCCTGGTCCGTGCCGGAGCGGTCGAACGCCGCCTCCTTGGTGAACCCCCAGCCGTGCATCCCCACGATCAGCGGGAACGGCCCGTCGCGACCCGCGGGCGGCAGGACCACCTGGACGTCCAGCGACACCCCGTCCCAACTGGGCACCCGCGTGGCCAGCGTGCTCTCGCAGAGCTGGGTCCCGCTGGTGCCGGGTCCGCAGGGAACGCCCATCGTGCTCGCCACGGTGTGGGCCCCGGCGGACGGGACGGCCATCAGGCCGAGCAGCACGACTGCGAGCGGGACGAGTCTTCGCATGCGCCGGAGACTAGGCACTGAGGCCCAGGCCGGGCGCCGCACGTCCGCCCTGAGGAGCTAGGCGGCCTTCTCCTCGACCAGGGCCTTGAGCCGGTCGAGCGTCCTGTCGGCCTCCCGGCCGGACGCCGCGAGGATCGCCCGCCCGGCGATCCTGCCGGCGGGGCCGCCGGGCAGCTCGTACTCGTTCATGTACGAGAAGCGAGTGCCGCCGTCGCCGTCGCCGCTCAGCTCGTAGATGGCCGTGGCCTTGGAGCCCATCGGCCCCTTTCCCTCCCACACCACGCGCGAGGGCCGGTCGGCCTGCACGACCGTCCAGCTCAGGCGGAAGCGCTTGCCGGCGACCCTCATGCGCTGCCGCAGCCGTGAGCCGGCCTCGAGGTCGCCGTCGGGCGCCTCCTCGAGCTCCTCCTGGATCGTGACCCAGTCGCCCAGGCAGCGCGGATCGGTCAGCACGTCGTATACGCGGTCGGGCGAGGCCTGGATATCGATCTCGCGCTCCAACTTGGTCATCGCGCCCGGAGCGGCTCGGCGCCCTCCCAGTCGCGAAGCGCATGCTCCACCGCACGGCCGAACGGACGCGGGCGCAGACCGAAGATCCGCCGGGCGTCGTCGTCGCGCGGGAGCAGGTCGGTCTCAAGGCTCTGCATCAGCGGGCGGACCAGGTCCAGTGGCTGTCCCGTGATCGCGCTGACCACCGCGCTGGCGGCTGGCGTCTGCGTCAACCCCAGCCCGAGTGGCGCCCGGCCGACCCCCATCGACTCGGCGATCTTGGCGATCATCGCGGCGTAGGAGAGCATGTCCGGCCCGACGATGTCGAGCGACCGTCCGGCCGCCTCGGGCACGCTCGGGGCGCGTGCCAGGTACTCGATCGCGTCGCGCTCGTCGATCGGCTGCGTGCGGTTGCGCCGCCACGCCGGGAACGGCAGCACGCGCAGACGCTCGACCAGGCGAACGAGGATCCGAAACGAGGACGAGCGCGCACCGATCACGATCGACGCACGGAAGGCCACCGAGCCCGGCAGCTCGCGCAGCAGGATCTCCTCCACCTCCAGCCGCGAGGCCAGATGCGGAGACAACGGCACCTCGGGCGGCGGCACGATCCCGCCCAGGTAGACCGCCCGCTCGACCCCGGCGCCCCGGGCCGCCTCGGCGAAGTTGGTCGCCGCCAGCCGGTCGCGGTCGCCGAACCCGTTCTCGCCGGCCTCCATCGAATGGACGAGGTAATACGCCGTGGAGCAGCCCTCCAGTGCCGTGTCCAGCCCGGCCCCGGTCAGCACGTCGCCGCGAACCGCCTCCACGCCTTCGACCGCCGGCACCCGCGACGGGTCGCGAGCCAGGGCTCGCACGTCGCGACCCTCGCCGACCAGCCGCTCGACCAGGCGGCCGCCCACGTATCCCGTTGCTCCTGTGACCAGCTCCATCCGCGTATCCTCGACTCCGTGACCGAGCGGGGAGAACCGCTCAACGTCCATGACTACGAGCGACTCGCGCGCGAGGCACTCGACCCGGGAGCGTACGTGTACTTCTCGGGCGGGGCGGGCGACGAGCGCACGATGAGGGACAACGTGGAGGCCTACTCGCGGCTGCGGCTGCGACCGCGGGTGCTTGTGGACGTGGGCGACGCCACGCCCGCGACCACCGTCCTGGACACCGCCCTGTCGATGCCGCTGCTGGTGGCCCCGACCGCGCTCCAGCGCCTGGCGCATCCCGACGGGGAGCCGGCCACCGCCCGCGCGGCCGCCGCGGCGGGCACCGTCTACTGCATGTCGACGCTGGCGACGGCCACGCCCGCCGAGGTGGCGGAAGCCGCGCCCGGCGGAGCGCGCTGGTTCCAGCTCTACTGCTTCCGCGACCGCGGTGTCAGCCGGTCGCTGATCGACCAGGCCGTGGACGCGGGCTTCGGCGCCATCGTCCTGACCGTGGACATGCCGTTCCTCGGGCGGCGCGAGTCCGACCTGCGGAGCGGGTTCGCCGTGCCGGCCGAGGTGACGGTCCCCAGCTTCGCCGCCGTGCGGGGGCGGCAGGAGGCGGCCACCCTCGCCGAGATCATCGAGCTGCTGGACCCGACCCTCACCTGGGACGACGTGGAGGAGATCGCCTCGATGTCCGAGCTGCCGCTGCTGCTCAAGGGCATCCTGACCGCCGAGGACGCGCGGCTGGCGGCTGACCACGGCGCCGCGGCCGCGATCGTGTCGAACCACGGCGGCCGGCAGCTGGACGGCGTGCCGGCGTCGCTCGACGCGCTTCCGGAGGTGGTGGAGGCCGTCGGCGACCGCATCCCCGTGCTCGTGGACGGCGGGATCCGCCGCGGAGCCGACGTGGTCAAGGCGCTGGCCCTGGGGGCGAGCGCCGCGCTGGTCGGGCGGCCGGTCGTGTGGGGCCTGGCGGCCCGCGGCGAGGACGGCGCGCGCCACGTGCTGGAGCTGCTCCGGGAGGAGGTCAGGCTGGCCCTGGCGTTGCTCGGATGTCCCTCGCCCGAGGCGGTCACCGGCGCTCACGTCAGCCGTCCGCTCGCCTGACCGCGGGACTATTTTCGGAAAGAGCGGCGCTCCTGTGAAGGGCCCGAAAAGCAAACCCTGGCATTTGCGAGAACGCCTCTGGAAAACGGCGGCGAGATGTTGCACGATGCCCGAGCTGCTGTTGGTGTTGGACTCGACGGACTACCTCAGGGGGAGGACCGGATGGCCCAGGCGAAGCGCGCGTCCTGCGAGGACTGCTACTTCGGGAAGAACATGCTCTGCGCGCTGAACCTGGGCAAGCCGTGTCCCACGTACCGCCCGGCCGACCGCGGACTGAGGCCCGAGCGCCAGCTGGCGTTCGTCTTCCGCAGCGAGCGCACGCGGGCCGTCTACGCGTTCCCGCAGCCGCAGTAGCGGTTGCAACGCGCGCGCCGAGCGTTGGCCAGGCGTAGACTCGCGCCGCGATGCGGCTCACGGTTCTGGGCAAGTCCCCCTCGTGGCAGGACGCCGGGGGCGCGTGTTCCGGTTACCTGATCGAGGAGGCGGGGACCGCCGTCCTGGTCGACTGCGGCAACGGCGTCTTCTCGAAGCTGCGCCGCTACCGCGACTACACGCGCGTGGACGGCGTCGTGCTCTCCCACCTGCACGCCGACCACTTCCTCGACCTCGTGCCGTTCGCGTACGCGCTCACCTACGCGCCGCGCCAGCAGCCGGTGCCGGTGGACCGCTGGCCCGGCACCGACGACCCCTGCCGCCCGGTGCTGCACGGACCCGGCGGCACGATCGAGACCTTCCGCCGCGTGGTGGGCGCGTGGGGCAACGAGGACCTGATCGAGAACGCATTCCAGATCGAGGAGTACGCGCCCGACGACCGCCCGCGGATCGGTCCGCTCGAGTTCAGCTTCCAGTCCGTGCCGCACTTCACGGAGACCTTCGCCATCTGCGTGCAGTCGGTGAACGGCGGCGGCAAGCTGGCGTTCGGCGCCGACAGCCGGCCCAGCGCGGACCTGATCGAGTTCGCGCACGAGGCCGACCTGCTGCTGGTCGAGGCCACGCTGCCGCGGCCCGAGCGGTCGGGCCAGCGCGGACACCTGACGCCGCGCGAGGCCGGCGAGCACGGCAAGGCCGCGGCCGCCCGCCGGCTGGTCCTCACCCACATCTCCGACGAGCTGGACTCGCTCTGGGCCCGCTCTGAGGCCGAGGACGCGTTCGGCGGCCGGGTCGAGGT
>JAXDIC010000359.1:0-3164 GCA_034664185.1 Thermoleophilaceae bacterium | reverse complement strand
TGGAGCTCGAGCTGCAGCGCTTCGACCTGTCGCTGGCATCTCGCCGGGCGACGTCCAACGGGGTCGTCGCCGAGGCCGCGGCGGCCATGCGACAGGGAGGCCTCGGGCTCAAGGCGGCCACGATCACGCCGGAGGGGGCCGACGACGTGGGCTCGCCCAACCGCCTCCTGCGCGAGGAAGTCGACGGCAAGGTGATCGTCCGCACCGGGCGCCGCCTGCCCGGGGTGGCTCCGATCGCCGGGGTGCACCATCCGATCTCGGTGGTGCGGATGGCGGTCGACGACGCCTACGGGGCCGAGGAATCGCGCGAGGGCGATCCGGGGGCGCCGGACGAGGTCGCCTACCGCCGCGAGCGGATCACGCGCTCGACGTGCCGCGCGGTCGCCGAGTACTCGTTTCGCACCGCGGCCTCGATGGGCGCGCGCGTCTACGGAGGTCCAAAGTGGACGGTCTCCCCCGTGTATGAGGGGATGCTCAAGGAGGAGCTCGACGCTGCCGCCGAGCGCCACACCGAGATCGAGTACCGGCCGGTCCTGATCGACGCCACCTACGCCGGGCTGCTGTCGGGCGCCACCGACGCGCCGTTGGTGATCCCCGCGCTCAACCGTGACGGGGACTGCCTGTCGGATCTGGTTCTGCCGATGTTCGGCTCGATCGCCGGCGCCGAGTCCGCCCTGCTGGCGTTCGACCAGGGGTACGACACCCGGGTGGCGATGGCCGAGGCGCCCCACGGCACGGCTCCCGCGCTGCTGGGCAAGGACGTGGCCAACCCGCTGGCGATGATCCTGGCCTGCGGGGCGCTGATGCGTCACGCCGCCGACCTGTACGGGAGCGCCTGTGAGCGCGCCTCCCGGGCGATCTACGAGGGGGCGCTGGAGACCGTGGGGTCCGGGGTCCGTACGCTGGATCTCGGCGGCAGCGCCGGGACGACCGAGTTCACCGATGCGGTCATCGACCGGATCTCCACCAAGCTCGACGTGTGGTCCTCGCTGGGCTCGTGAGGGTCGATGACCGGACCGCCACTCTGCAAGTTTTCGCCCATCCCTCGGACAACCTGCCCCGCCCGGCCGGGATTCGCGCACTTTGGGCCCTTTCCGTCCGACGCCCCATCTACTCTCACGAACATATGTTCCAGTCTTCAGCCAGACGGTTGCGCGCCCTCCTGAGCCTCGCCGACGACATCCTCGGTGACCCGCCCCGGGCCGAGGCACCGC
This sequence comes from Thermoleophilaceae bacterium, assembly GCA_034664185.1. Lineage (GTDB taxonomy): Bacteria > Actinomycetota > Thermoleophilia > Solirubrobacterales > Thermoleophilaceae > AC-37. Next base: position 1,950 of record JAXDIC010000359.1, on the reverse strand, counting down.
ATCCCCATCGTCGCCCGCTGCGCTTCGAGCACCAGCGCCGGGGAGGTTCGGTCCCGCACCCCCCCGCGCACTGCCTCTCCCCGGTTCGGCCCGGCCGCGACCGGCAGCGCAGCTCGTCCCCCCGCTGACCAGCACGACCCTCGCTCACCGCGGGCGCTCCACCCGCTGACCCGCCCGGCGAAGCCCGCAGCGGGCGCGCAAGCGAGCGGCACGCAGCCCGGCCCCAGGAGTGCGACGCCCCGGTCCCCGCGGGACGTGTGTCGACTTGGTTGGGCTATACGTGACCAGATCGCGCCACGTCCGGCCGGAGGCCGACGTCTCGTCCCAGGGCTCAACCCGCCTGGGCCCACCATCAGGCTCAACTCGCCTCAGCCCGCCAGCAGGTCCAGCCCGAGGATCACTCCCGACGGCTCGCCGCTCGGCGTGGTGGAGCCCGAGGAGGCGACGCCGAACACGACCGCCAGGAACGTCCCGATACCCAGCACGAGGCAGATCACCAGCAGGATCAGCGCCTGCGGGTTTGCGCGGAAGAAGGCGGTCACGCCCCTCATGAGCCCAATAGTGCCAACATGAACAGATGAGCACTTCAAATACCGCAGGTGAGCCGATCACTCAGGAGGGCCTCGCAGCCCTGAAGTCCGAGATCGGCCAGCTCGAGACCGAGGCACGGCGGGAGATCGCCGCCAAGATCCTGACGGCCCGCGGCCACGGCGACCTCAAGGAGAACGCCGAGTACCACGCGGCCAAGGAGGAGCAGGCTCACCTCGAGACCCGCATCCACCGCCTGCGCCAGCGACTGCGAGCGGCCGTCGTGGTCGAGACCAAGATCGAGGACGACACCTTCTCGTTCGCCCGCGTTGCCGAGATCCGTGACGAGGGCACCGGCGAGCTGCACACCTGGACGATCGTCGGCGCCACCGAGGCCGACCATGCCCGGGGCAAGCTCTCCGCCGAGTCCCCGGTGGCCCGGGCCCTGCTCGGCCACGCCGTCGGCGAGACCGTCGAGGTACGGACGCCCAAGGGAGTGCGGCGGCTCAAGATAGAGCGCTTCGTCGAGTCCCCCGCGGCGTAGCACCTGCCCGGTCTCCGGAGCGCCGCGTCGCGACCAGCCCCGGCCCTCTGGGGCGGCCGGCTGAGGCAGCCGCCAACCTCGTGAGGGCACCCGCTTGAAGGACTGAGCGTCTGTCTTTGGTGCGGACGAGGCGATCACGAGATTGGCGGCACCTCATCCGCCGCCCAAGGTTCGGAACGGCGCGCTCCGCTTCACTGGCCCGAGCCGGCGCTTGCGGGAGACCTCGCTCGCTCTCGCGCGACGATGACGCCGGCGCTGCCGCTCCCGCTGTAGGGCGCGGGCGGTGCGATCGAGCCCTGTCGGGCGTCACACGCTCGGGGCCTTGCAGCCCTCCTCGGGCGTCCCGAACGGGCGTGGCGGGGGCGGGGAGACACGCCCCGCGCTCCTCGCCATCGACGGCACCCCGGACAACGTCACGCACCCAACCGCCACGGAGCGCGGGCGGACCTCTCCGCCCCCGCCACGCAACCGCAAACGCAACCGCAAACCCAGAACCTAGGGCAAACAAAAGCCCCGCCCGGGCTGACAACCACGGACGGGGCTTTCTAGTGAAGAACCGGCGGCGACCTACTCTCCCAGGCCCTTGCGGGCCAAGTACCATCGGCGCTGAGGGGCTTAACGGCTCTGTTCGGAATGGGAAGAGGTGTTTCCCCCTCGCCATAGCCACCGGAAATTGGTCGAGACCTGCCGCGCTGTTAGACACGGCACACCTCCGGCGGGCCTTCAAAACTACACAGTGCCAATGAACGGGTATCAAATATCCGTCAAGCCCTCGACCCATTAGTACCGGTCTCCTACGGATGTCACCATCCTTCCAGATCCGGCCTATCAACCTGGTGATCTTCCAGGGGTCTTACTCTCTCTAGGAGATGGGAGAG
>JAXDIC010000358.1:0-3376 GCA_034664185.1 Thermoleophilaceae bacterium | reverse complement strand
GCTTGGGTGAGAGCGCGCGCGAGCCTGCCCGCGCGGAGATCGCCGCCGCTCGCAGCAGGTCGCCCACGCGCGGAACGCCGCGGCGGGTGAGCGTTCCAGCCCCGGCCCTCACGAGTACAGGGCCTCCGCGTCCACGTCTCCGAGCAGCTGGACCTCGGGCTCCAGCTCCACGCCGGAGCGCTCGCGCACCCGCCGGCGGCCCTCCGCCATCAGGGCCACGACATCGGCGGTGGTGGCCTCCCCCATGTTCTCCACGAAGTTGGCGTGCTTCTCAGAGAAGCGCGCGCCGCCGACCCGCAGGCCGCGGCACCCGGCGGCGTCCAGCAGCTGGCCCGCGCTCATCCCCTCCGCGCGCGGGTCGTCGGGGTTCTTGAACGTCGAGCCGAAGGTCTTGATGCCCGACGGCTGCGCGGCCTTGCGCTGCGCGCGCATCTCGGCCAGGGTGCGCTTGACGTCCGCGGGCTCCGCGGGCTCGAGGGCGAAGGAAGCTCGCGCCACCACCTCGCCCGGCTGGAGATTGGAACGGCGGTAGGCGAACCCCAGCTGGTCCGGCGTGCGTCGCTCGACCCCGTCCGCGCCGGCCACGTCGACCGAGTCCAGCACGCGCGACAGGTCGCCCCCATAGGCGTTGGCGTTCATCTTCACGGCGCCGCCGACCGTCCCGGGGATGTTCACGCCGAACTCGAGGCCGGTGAGGCCCAGGCGCGCGGCCATGGCCGACGCCTGCGGCAGGCGGGCGCCGCCCCCGCACAGGAGGCTGCTTCCCTCGGCAGCGATCGTGGCCAGGTCGCCGTCGAGCTTGAGTACGAGTCCGCGGAAGCCGTCATCGGCTACCAGGAGGTTCGATCCCGAGCCCACCACTCCTACCTCGAGACCCTGCTCGCGCGCCCAGTTCAGGAGCTCGGTCAGGCGCTCCTCCGATCCCACGCGAGCGAACCAGTCGGCCGCGCCGCCCGCCCTGATGGTCGTGAGGCGAGCCAGGGGGAAGTCGGACTCGACGCCGGCGGGCGGGGTCACGGCGCGCTCCCCACCGGCGCGACGGGCGGCTTTGCCACCAGCCGAGCCGCCAGGCCGTCGACGTCGCCAGCACCGAGGGTGAGCAGCACGTCCCCCTCTTCAAGGAGCGAGAGGAGCAGCCGCTCGGCCTCGTCCAGGGTTGGCGTCCAGTAGACGGGACGGCCGTGCGAGGCGTCGGCGGTGGCCGCGGCCACCAGCCAGCCAGACACGCCCGGGTGGTCCTCGGGCAGCTCGCGCGCCGGGTACACGTCCAGCACGCAGGCGGCGTCCGCCAGCGCCAGCGCCTGGCCGAACTGCCGCGCCAGCAGGCGCGTGCGCGAGTACAGGTGGGGCTGGAAGCAGGCGATGACCCGGCGAGCGCCCAGCGTGCGCGCGGCCTCCAGCGTGGCCCGCACCTCGGTGGGGTGGTGCGCGTAGTCGTCGTACACAATCGCGCCCGCGGATGTGGTGCCGCGCTGCTCGAAGCGCCGGCGGGCCCCCGGGAAGCTGGCCAGCGCGCCGGCCGCCTCGGGTGGCTCCAGGCCCGCCGCCCGGCAGGCCAGGAGCGCGCCCAGGGCGTTCAGCACGTTGTGGCGGCCGGGAACGCGCAGCTCCACCCGCGCGCCGAGAGCCGTGAACCGCGACCCGCGGGCGTCCGCCTCCACGTCCGTGGCGGCAACCTCGCCCTCGTCGATCCCGTAGCTGGTGGAGGCGCCGGTCAGACCCGCGCCGTGCCAGGCGATCGTGCTCTTGGCCGAGCCCGCGAACTGCTCGAACGCCCGCTCGATCTCCAGCGCCGAGCGGTAGGTGGAGTGGTGGTCCAGCTCGACGTTGGTCACCACGGCGACGTCGGGCGCCAGCTTGAGGAACGAGCGGTCCGACTCGTCGGCCTCGATCACCAGCCACTCGCCACGGGCCCAGTCGGCGTTGCGGGAGGTCGTTCGCAGCTCCCCGCCGATCAGGTACGACGGCGCCCGGCCGGCGACCAGGAGGGCGTGTGCCGTCATGCATGCCGTGGTTGTCTTCCCGTGGGTGCCCGCGATCGCCACGCACGGCTTGAGGCGCGAGATCTCGGCCAGCAGGTCGCCGCGGTGCAGCACCTGGGCGCCAGCCGCGCGCGCCGCGGCCAGCTCGGGGTTGTCGTCGCCGATCGCGGTGGACACCACCACCTCGGCGCCCGCCGGCAGGTTGGCGGCGGCGTGCCCGATGACCGGCTCGATGCCCTCGGCGCGCAGCGTCTTCATGTACGGCGACTCGGCGCGATCCGAGCCGCTGACCACCGCTCCCAGCTCGCGCGCGACCAACGCCAGGCCGCTCATGCCGGCGCCGCCGATCCCGATCAGGTGGATGCGGCGCCCGCTCCAGGGACTGGCGCTCATGGCCCCCAAGCTACCCAGGCCGTGAGACAAGCCCCGAAGCGGGTACTCGGTAGGGTGCCGAGACGAAGCCATAGAAAGGAACCCGATGCCCTGGGACGAGATAAAGCCACGCCAGTTCAAGGCCTTCGAGAAGGAGCTGGACGGGATCTCCAAGAAGACGATGGAGGACCACTACAAGCTCTACGAGGGCTACGTCAAGAAGACCAACGAGTGCCGCAAGCTCCTGGGCGAGATCGACTACGCGGAGGCCGAGGGCAACCAGGTCTACTCCCACCTGCGGTCGGTGTCGATCGACTACACCTTCGCCCTCCTGGGGTTCAAGAACCACGAGCTCTACTTCGATCACCTGGGCGGGGACGGCGGTGAGCCCACCGGCCGCTTCGCCGAGCTGGTCGACGCCGAGTTCAACGGTGTGGACAAGTGGAAGGACGCCGTCCGCAAGGCCGCCAAGGCCGCGCGCGGCTGGGTGATGGTGGGCTACGACCTGAACGACGGGTCGGTCTTCAACTACCTGATGGACAGCCAGAACCTGTGGGCCGTCTACAACATGGTCCCCGTCCTTGCGCTCGACGTGTACGAGCACGCGTACGCGCCGGACTTCGGGGCCACGCCGGACGGCCGCGGGGCGTACGTCGACGCGTTCTTCCGCAACCTCGACTGGGACCACGTCAACCGCCAGGTGGCGGCCGCCGAGGCGGCCAAGCGCGGTGCCGACGAGTCGGGGGCGACGGGCGGTGGCGAGCAGGGCTGAAACACCCGTCCAGGGCGCGGCAGGCAGCGGCGCCGCCGCGCCCTGAACCACGTATCGTTCGGCCCGGCGTCGGGAGGGCGCCTGGCCATGACGATCCTCAATCTGACGACCCGCGAGCTACCCGGCAAGGTGCACCTGGAGCTCTCGGGCGAACTGGACATCGCGACCGCCCCGAAGCTCGACGAGGAGGTTCGGAGGCTGGAGGCCGAGGGTCACGAGCTGATCGTGATCGACCTGCGCGGCCTCCAGT
>JAXDIC010000349.1:0-8724 GCA_034664185.1 Thermoleophilaceae bacterium | reverse complement strand
AGGTTGATCTCCGGCTGGCCGAACGTGGCCGACTCGGCGGCGACGCGGAAGTCGCACGCCATCGACAGCTCGCAGCCGCCGCCGAACGCCAGCGAGTTGACCGCCGCGATGGTCACGGTCGACGACTTCTCCATCGCCATCATCAAGCCGTGGCCGGCCTCGATCAGCTCCGCGCCCTCCTTCGAGGGCTCCATCTTCGTGAACTCCTTGATGTCGGCGCCGGCCGAGAACGTGAACGGGTTCGAGGATGCGACGATCACCACTCGCGCCTGGCCCTCCAGCTCCTTCCACGCCTCGGCCAGCTCGCGGATGACCTGCGGCGAGAGCGGGTTGGCGGGCGGGCGGTTGAGCCACACGATCGCGATGTCGTGGTCGCGCGTCTCCACCAGGAGCGTCTCCTTGGAGCGCTGCTCGTCGGCCTGCGGGTAGGGGAAGAAGCCCTGCCCCGTCTTCTTGCCCAGCCGGCCCTGGTTGACCAGCCGGCGCAGGATCTTCGGCGGCTCGAAGCGGTCGCCCCACTCGGCCTGCGCCCGCTCGAGCGCTTCGAGAACGACGTCCAGCCCCTGCTCGTCGGCGCGCGCGAACGGTCCGGGCAGGATCCCGGCCCCGGCCATCATCCCGATGTCGATGTCCTTGATGCCGGCGATGCCCTCCTCGAGCACGAGGCACGACTCGACCAGCGCCTTCAGGCCGAACCGCTCGACCAGCGTGTCGGTGGCCTCGGATGTGGTGCTAGCCGTGCTCATAGAACCCCTTCCCGGTCTTCTGGCCCAAGTTGCCGGCCTCGACCAGCTCCTTCATCGCCGGCGACACGAAGAAGCGGTCGCCGTAGCTGTCGGTGAGGTGCTCGGCCACGTGCAGCACGGTGTCGAGCCCCAGCAGGTCGGCCAGGTAGAACGGGCCCATCGGCGCCGCCTTCGACTCCTGGACGATCTTGTCGATCTCCTTGACGTCGAGCCCTTCCTCGTCCTGCACGCGCCAGATCTCGGAGACGGCCGAGTTGAGGATCCGGTTGACCACGAAGCCGGGGGCCTCCCCGCAGCGGATCGCCTGCTTGCGGATCGCCTGGGCGAAGTTGGCGGTGGCCTGCATCGTGTCCTCCGAGGTCTCGTCGCCCTCGATCACCTCGATCAGCCGCATGACCGAGGCCGGGTAGAAGAAGTGGAAGCCGACGACCTTGTCGGGCCGGCTGGTGGCCTCGCCCATCTCGGTGATCGATAGCGACGAGGTGTTGGAGGAGAGGATCGCGTGGCCGGGGGTCACGTCGTCCAGCTCGCCGAACACGGCCTGCTTGATCTCCATCCGCTCCGGCACTGCCTCGATGGCGAAGTCGACGTCGCCGAAGCCCTCGTACTCCGTCGTGCCCGTGATGCGCCCGAGGATCTCGTCGAGCTGCGAGTCGGCCTGCTCCTGGGTGATCTTCTCCTTCTTCACCAGGCCGCCGAGCTGGCCCTGCGTGACCTGGCGTGCCTTCTCCAGGCCCTGGTCGACGAACTCCTGCTTGACGTCCTTGAGCACGACCGGGATGCCCGCGCTGGCGATGACCTGCGCGATCTCCCCTCCCATCGTGCCGGCGCCCACGACGGCGGCTTTGAATACGTACATGCTCGTGCGGCCCTCCGTTCGGGGGCCCTGCGGCAGGGCCCCGGGGATTAGGCGCGCCGGCCCCTCCAGCGTGGCCGGGCGCGTCGGAAGGCTACAACGTGGCCTCTTCCGCGGCCTCGATGGCGAACCGGCGCAGCGTGCGGCGTAGCGCGTCCGTCAGCGCGCGGCGGATGAACAGCACGTCGGTGATTCCCGCCAGCGGGCCGCCCCGGGTGAGCGTGTAGTCCAACTCGATCTCCACCAGGGCGCCGCCGTCCTCGGGCTCGAAGCGGACGGCCTGGGTCGCTGTCATGCGCTCCTCGAACACCTGCGTCGCGAAGCTGCGGCCGGGCTCGAGCGCCACCACCTTCTCGGTCACCAGCCCACGCCCGGCGGGCACCGAGCGCCAGCGCAGCGAGGCGCCGTCGGCGGGCCACGAGTCATCCACCCGGTCCACGTGTCCGAAGCCGTCGATGAACGACGGCCAGCGGCCGAGGTCGGTCCACAGCTCGAACGCGCGGGCTGGAACCAGGTCCACGACCGTGAACTCCTTGGCGACCCCCATCAGTCGCCGTAGACCTCGGACACGATGTCCTCGATCGAGCGCGCGATGGAGTCGAGGAACGGGCGCACCTCCTTGATCAGCCGGCGGTACTCCCTGCGGCCCGCGTCGGTCAGCGAGTAGTAGCGGCGGCTGCGGCGCTCGGGGTGCTCCCACTTGCCCTCCACCAGGCCGCGCGCCTCGAGCTGGCGCAGCAGCGGGTACATGGTGTTGGGGTTGACGTGCAGGACCCCGGCCGTCACGGCGGAGATCTGCTCCATCAGCCGGTTCCCGTAGGACGGGCCCTCGCTCATGAAGTGGAGCACGAGGAGCGGCAGGATCTCGCGCTTGCGCAGCTCGCCGGTGAACGGGTCGCGGTCGCCTCCGGCCCGGGGGCCGCGCTCCGGGCGGGTCTCCAGGCCGCCGGCCGGCTCGCGTACGTCGGCGATCTTCGTGGCCTCGGCCACGGCCTTTCGCGTGGCATCGCGGCGCACCGCGGGCCGCCGCCGCTGCGTCCTCTTGCGGGGCTCGGCCACCGGGCCATCGTGACACAGCGGCCCGCGGGACCGCCAATCTCCGCGCGCGAGGGCCGCGACGGTGCGCGGCCCTCGAAACACTCGCCTGTTGGCGCGAAGCCTACGCCGGTACGGCGGCGGGCTCCTCGACGCGGCGTGGCAGCAGCACCTCGCGCGCGATCACGAGCCGCTGGATCTGCGACGTGCCCTCGTAGAGCTGCATGATCTTGGCGTCGCGCATCAGCTTCTCGACTGGGTACTCCTTGATGAACCCGTAGCCGCCGTAGACCTGGACGGCGTCGACGGTGACCTCCATCGCGCTGTCGGCGGCGAAGCGCTTGGCGTGCGAGCTGGCCAGCGTGTTGCGCTTGCCGTTGTCCAGCAGCACGGCGGACTGCCAGGTGAGCAGGCGGCCTGCCTCGATCTTGGTGGCCATGTCGGCGATCATGAACTGGATCGCCTGGTGCATGGCGATCGGGACGCCGAACTGCACGCGCTCCTTCGAGTACTCGGTGGCGAACTCGAACGCCGCGCGCGCGATGCCGACGGCCATGGCCGCCACGCCGGGACGCGTGCGGTCGAGCGTCATCATCGCCAGCCTGAATCCGTGGTTCTCCTCGCCGAGGAGGTTCTCGGCGGGCACCTCGACGTCGTTGAAGGAGATCGTCGCGGTGTTGGAGGCGCGCTGTCCGAGCTTGTCCTCCTTCTTGTCGACGGTCACGCCGTCGAGCTCGCGGTCCACCACGAAGGCGGAGATTCCCTTGTGGCCGGCCTCCTTGTCGGTCTTCGCGTAGACCGTGTAGAAGTCGGCGTAGCCGCCGTTGGTGATGAAGCACTTCGAGCCGTTGATGACGTACTTGTCGCCCTTCTTGACGGCGTTGGTGCGCATGCCGGACACGTCGGAGCCCGCGTCGGGCTCGGTCAGGCAGAAGGACGCGAGCTTGGGCGCCTCGGTGAGCATCCCGAGGTACTTCTTCTTCACCTCGTCGGAGCCGCCGAGGATGATCGGCGCGGTGGCGAGCCCGTTGCAAGTGAGCGACGTGCCGATGCCGGAGCAGCCCCAGCCCATCTCCTCCTCGATCAGGCAGCCGCTGAGGTAGTCGAGCCCGGCGCCGCCGTACTCCTCCGGGAGATGGGTGTTCATGAGCCCCACCTCCCAGGCCTTCTCGATCACGTCCTGCGGCCAGGTGCCGTCCTTGTCGTACTCCCAGGCCACGGGCCGGATGTCCTTCTCGGCAAAGCTGTGCGCCAGCTCTCGCAGATCCTTTTGCTCGTCGGTAAGCGTGAAATCGACCACTGATGCTCCTCTGTGCCGGGCCGCGCTAGAGCCGCGCGGAGGGGGCCAGGATCGGCCCGATTGATTCGTCAGTCAACGAGTGCCCAAAGGGTAGCCGAACGTCCTCGAAACCGCGCTGTCAGCGGGATCCAGGCGCTTCTGCGCGCATCTGCGCGGCCTAGCCGGCCAGCGACCTGACGACGATGTAGACCCCGAATCCGATCACCGCCAGGCAGATCAGCACGAGGCCGAGCTGGTCCGGATACATCGCGGGGCGGCTGGGGGCCATCGTGCGCCGGCGAAGGCGTCGCCACATGGGCAAACTGTACGGCCGTGGCACGGACATTCGAGATCGTCCTGATCGTGGTGGTGGCGGTGGGAGTGGTGGGAGCGCTGATCAGCCTGCGCGGTCAGAGCGGCCTGTACGACCGGATCGGCAAGGGGGCGTTCTCACTCGACGAGCCGGACCGGCCGCGCGGCCCCACGCCCGGCAGCGCGGCGGCGATGGCGGAGGCGCAGGCGGAGATCCGCCAGCTGGTGGAGGCCAAGTCCGCCCGCCGCGAGGCGCGCGGCGACGCCCCGCTGGACGTCGAGGCCGAGATCGCGGCCCTCACCCGCCCGGCGCCGGGCGTGGACGACGAGCTGCGCGACGAGGTGAGGCAGCTGGTGATGGCGCGCAACGAGCGGAGGGTCGCGCGCGGGCAGGAACCGGTCGATGTCGAGGCCGAGGTGGACCGCCAGCTCCGCGACCTGGGCGCGTGAGCGCCGGACGAGCCGGTTCGCGCGCGGCTTTTCGGGTATGAATACTCGCTGATGGCAGCTGGAGCCGACAGGCGCTTCGAGCTGGACGAGCTGATCGTCCGGCCGGGCACGTACTTCAACCCCCAGACCGAGGTCGTCCTGGTGGTGGACGACTCCGCCTCGATGGACTCCGAGATCTTCAACCTCGAGGAGTTCGAGGGCGCGGACTGGGTCCTGGTGTCGGACGAGCTTCCGATCGACGAGGCGCAGCGCGACGAGATGCTCGAGTCGTTCCAGGCGCGGCACGCGGGCGGCGACGGGCGCGACGTCCAGCTCGACGCGGACGAGCTGGACGACGACGTCGAAGAGGTCGAGGAGGCGCCCCAAGCCGCGGAGGAGATCGAGTAGTCAGTCGGGCCCCGTAGGCTCACGCGGGTGCGCCGGCTCTACGCTCTCGCGGTCTTCATACCGGTCGCGCTCGCGCTCGACCTGGCCAACGCATCCCCCGCCGCGGTCTTCTTCACGGCCGCGCTCGCGATCGTGCCGACCGCGGTGCTGATGAGCGACGCGACCGAGCATCTGGCGGCCCGCTCGGGCCCCGGGATCGGCGGCCTGCTCAACGTGACGTTTGGCAACGCGCCCGAGCTGATCATCGCCGCCTTCGCGCTCGAGAAGGGGCTGCACGAGGTCGTGAAGGCTTCGCTCGTGGGCTCCGTGATCGGCAACAGCCTGCTGGTGCTCGGGTTCGCGATGGTCGCCGGCGGGTGGCGGCGCGAGCGCCAGCACTTCTCTCGTGAGGCCACCGACCGCATCTCCACGCTGCTCCTGGTCGCGGCGTTCGCCCTCGTCGTGCCCACGATCGTGCTGCTCCTCACCGGCCACGGGCACCTGCCGGGCGTCAACGAGGAGCGCCACGACTACTCGGGCCTGATCGAGATCGTCTCGATCGTGGTGGGCGCTGGCCTGCTGGGCCGCTACTCGATCGGCCTCGTACTCGCGGTCCGGGGCCGCCGTGGGCTCTTCGACATGACGCCCGACGCGGAGCCGCCCGAGGACACCTGGACCGTGCGCAGGTCGGTGCTCCTGCTGGCGCTGGCGGGTGTGGCCGTGGGCGGGATGAGCGAGGTGCTCGTCGGATCGATCGAGGAGGCGTCGCACTCGATCGGCCTGTCGCCGTTCTTCGTCGCCGTGTTCGTTGTCGGGATCGCGGGCAACGCGGCGGAGCACTGGGTGGCGGTGGTCGTCGCGGTGAAGGACAAGATGGACCTGTCGCTGAGCATCGCGCTCGGCTCGAGCGTGCAGATCGCGATGTTCCTGGTCCCCGTGCTCGTGTTCCTGTCGTTCGTGCTGGGACCGCACCCGATGGCGCTGGCGTTCAACGGGTACGAGATCGCGGCGCTCCTCTCGGCGGCCGTCATCGCCCGCATCGTGACGGCCGGGGGACAGTCCACCCGCGCGGAGGGCCTCTTCCTGCTCGCGGTCTACGCCGCGCTCGGGGTGGTCTTCCTCCTCGCCTGACTAGACTCGCTCGCGATGAGGCAGCGGCCCTTTGGCGACACCGATCTGCGGTCCTCCGAGATCGCCTTCGGGACCTGGGCGCTGGGCTCCGACTGGTGGGGCAAGACGGACGACCCCAGCCGGCTGATCGGGCGCGCGCTCGAGCTGGGGATCACGTTCTTCGACACCGGCGACGCCTACGGGCAGGGCGCCAACGAGGAGATCGTGGGCCGGGCGCTGGAGAGCGCGGATCGCGACTCGATCCAGATCTCCACGAAGTTCGGCTACGTGCTGGACTCCGATCGCCAGCAGCACTCCGAGGGCGAGCGGCCGCAGGACTGGTCCCCGGAGCACGTTCGCGCGGCGCTCGAGGCCAGCCTGCGTCGCCTGCGGACCGACCACGTGGACCTCTACCAGTTGCACAACCCGCGCATGGACGCGATCGAGCGCGACGACCTGTTCGCCGAGCTGGAGGCGCTGCGCGACCAGGGCAAGCTGCGCCACTACGGCGTCGCGCTCGGCCCGGCGATCGGCTGGCGCGACGAGGGAGTGCGCGCACTGGAGACGCGCGACGTGGCGGCGCTACAGACGGTCTACAACCTGCTCGAGCAGGAGCCTGGCAGCGACTTCCTGGCGGTCGCCCAGTCGTCGGGCGCGGGCGTGATGGCGCGCGTGCCCACCTCCAGCGGCCTGCTCGAGGACAAGTACACGCTGGAGACGACGTTCTCCGGCAACGACCACCGCCGGCACCGTCCGCGCCAGTGGCTGGTCGACGGTCTCAAGAAGATCGACCGGCTCCGCTTCCTGGTCCGCGACGGGGAGCGCACGATGACGCAGGCCGCGCTCCAGTTCATCCTGGCTCAGCCCCGGATGGCGTGCGTGGTCCCCACGATCACGTCGCTGGCCGAGCTCGAGGAGTTCGCCGGCGCGGCGGACGCGCCCGAGCTGACGCCGGACGAGCTGAGCCGTGTCGACGAGCTCTACGCCGGGGGCTTCGGCCTTACGGCCGTCAGCCCCGTCTAAGACCTCAGAGCGGGCCCTGCAAACCGTCGCATGCCGGCGTCATCGGGGTGGGGCCGTGCGGAGCACTGTCCCCACCCCTCTTCCTTGGCCTGCTCGGTTTTCGCGCCCGTTCTAGGGTCCGCCAGCTACTTGAGGAGGGTGGCGCAGCGCTGGATGGCGGCGACGTCGCTCGGCTTGGCCTTGTTCAGGCACTGCGAGTAGCGCTTGAACTGCTGCTGCGAAGGCGAGCTGCCGCTGCCACCCGGGGCAGCCCCGGCGCCCGCGCCGCCCGTCGCGCCGCCCAGCGCCGATCCGAGGCCGCCCAGGCCGCCGAACTGCTTGGTCAGCTCGGAGAGCGGCCTGGCACTCTTCGGCGCCTGGATCTGCTGCGGCTCGCCCACGCCGGCGAACTCGATCGACAGGGTCACGTTGGCGCTCTTGACCCCGCCCGAGCCGGCCTGCGCGGTCTTCGGGACGTCGACCGAGAAGCCGACGTTGACGCGCCGGATCTTGCTGTCCGACTTGCCGACGTAGACGTCGAACGTGGGGTCCTTGAGGGCCTTCGAGACCTGATCGATCTGCGTCTTGCTGAGCTGCTGCGAACCGGTCCCGCCGGCCAGGCCGCCGCGCGCCTTGCCGAGGATCTTGTTGACGTCGCCGAAGAACCTGCCGACGTCGAGCCCGGCCGAGACGTGGGTGGTGCTGACCCCGGCCACCGTCGCGTCGCCCTGCTCCTTGGGGTCCTTGACCCAGGTGAGGGGATCGACGCCGAACTGCTTGAGCCCGGTGTTACGGGCCGGCCCGCGCGTGCCGAGGGACTTGTTGTACCTGGCGATGGCCTGGCGCCCGACCTCGTAGCTGGTGCCCTGGAAGTTGACGAACGCGTTGTCGGGCGTGGTGATCAGCCCGAGCGAGAAGCTCTGGCCACCGCCGGCGACGCTGACGTCCCAGCTGAGGCTCGGGAGCTTCCTCGAGCCGTTGGTCTTGTATGGACCGCCCAGCTTGATCCGTATCGGCTGGGTGAGCGAGGGCACGCCGTCAACGGTGGCGCCCAGGTCGATCGTGACGTTGGCGCTGTTGATCGACTGGTTGAAGGCGCGGTTGAGCAGCGCCTTGGCGTCCTTGCCGCTGTTGCCACCGCAGCCGGCGAATCCGACGGCCACGGCCGCGGCCGCCAGCGCGAGCAGGAACAGGCGAACGGTGGTGGATCGGGACTTGACTGGCACGGGGGCGGTGCGCTTTCCGCTAAACGGTGTAGGGGCACGAGCGAGGGTAGCGACTCCGCCACCCCGCAACTCCACCTCCGGGAACCCGTTTGAGAGACCACATGAGCGCCCTGAATCGCCTGCGGCCCTGCCTGGTTGCACTGGCCGCCTCCGCGGCCGCCCTGGCGGCGGCCCCGGCCGCGCTGGCCAGCACGGTCTACGAGTTCCAGCCAGGCGGCCGGCTGGTGCCGCGCGACGATCCGGCCGTACCACCGGCGTCCTACACCGACCCGCCTGGCCCGCCGGGGCTGCGGCGAGCGGCCTGCCCGGGGGTCCAGCCGCAGGTCGAGCAGGCAGCGTCGA
>JAXDIC010000341.1:0-2699 GCA_034664185.1 Thermoleophilaceae bacterium | reverse complement strand
CCTGCTGGACGTGCGCGCAGTCGAATGCCATCGCCAGGATGTCGATGTCCACCCGGTGGCCCCCGGAGGCCACGCAGACCACCGGCTCGCCGTCGGCGACGAACACGAGGGACTTGGCTATCTGAGCAGGATCCACGCCCAGCGCCTCGGCGGCCTCGGCCACCGTGCGCGTGGGCGCGTCCAGGATCTTGATGTCCACGTCGAGATCGAGGTCTCGCGCGGCCTGAGCCACCTTGTCGCGCATGACTCCACCCTAACCGCGATTTCGCTCGACGGCCATCCGTCAATCGGAGGAGTGCGAACGGCTATCCGTCAATCGGCGGAGCCGGCTCGCCCTCGCCCTCGCCCTCGGCGGCCGCCGCCGCGATGGCCTCGCGCGTGCCCACGGCGCGACGCGGGCGGTGGCCGTTGCGCGCCCGCTTGCGGCCGTGGCCCTCCTCGGGCACCGTCAGGGTCACCCCGGCCGCGTCCGCCAGCTCCAGCAGCGAGGCGCGGAAGTCCTTGGCCAGCTGGTCGAGGTCGTACATCACCTCATAGTCCCCCACCAGCCCGAAGTTGATGTGGCCGTTGTAGCTCATGATCGCCACGCCCAGCGCCTGACCGTCCACCAGCGGCACCATGGGGAACGCCTCGATCATCTCGCGGCCCATCAGGTAGAGAGGGAACTGCGGGCCGGGCACATTGGTCACGACCAGGTTGAAGAACCGCTGGCGCACCATCAGCCGCGACGCCTGGCTCATGATGTTGGGCGGCGCGAAGCCAGCAAGCTCGGTGAGCACCTGCGCGCCTACCGCCTGGCCGCCCTCCTTCAGGCGCCGCATGGAGGTGCTGACGGTCTCGAAGCGCGTGACCGCATCGTCGTGGCCGACGGGCAGCGGAGCCATCATCGCGGCCACCTGGTTGCCCAGCGCCCCGCGAGCCGCGTCGCCGCGCACGCTGACCGGCACCATGACCTTCAGCTCCAGCCCGCGCACGTCGACCCCGCGGCGGCGCAGGTCGCGGCCCAACGCACCCGCCACGATCGCCAGCATCACGTCGTTGACCGTCCCGCCCAGCGAGTCCTTGATGGCCTTGACGTCGGGCAGCGCTACGCGTGCCCACGTGAAGCGCCGGTGCGGCCCGATGCCGGTGTTGTAGGGCGACGGCGGCGCGGGGTTCATCCCGGCCCACGCCATCGCGCCGACGCCGGCCAGCGCGTTGACGGCACCCTGGGCGATCCGCAGCGGACCGCGGAACGCGGCGCGCACCCCGCGCACGACCTCGCCCGGGATCGTGGCGCGCTCGATGAGCGCCTCGGCCAGCAGCTGGGAGCGGGAGGGCAGCGGCCGCGGCAGCCAGCGCTTGCCGGGGTCCGGCGGCGCGGAGGGCTCCGGCGAGGTGTCGAACAGCACGCTGATGATGTCCACGCCCGAGATGCCGTCGACCAGCGCGTGATGGGTCTTGCTGAGCATGGCGAAGCGCTCGCCGCCGTCCAGGCCCTCGACCACCCACAGCTCCCAGAGGGGCTTGTCGCGATCGAGCCGCTGGGAGAACACGCGGCCGGCCAGAGCCTTCAGCTGGTCCTCGCTGCCGGGCGCCGGCAGCGCCGTGGAGCGCACGTGGTAGTCGAGGTTCAGGTGCGGGTCGTCCACCCAGCGCGGGCGCCCCTGGCCGAGCGGCACGAAGGCCAGCTTCTGCCTGTAGCGCGGCACCAGGTGCAGCCGCCGCTCGATCGCCTCGACCAGATCGGGGTGCTCCGGGGGCGAGCCGTCGAACAGCATCACCCCGGCCACGTGCATGTGGGCGGACGGCGTCTCCAGATGCAGGAACGAGGAGTCGAGTCCCGTCAGTCGGTCCCCTGCGGTGGCCATCGCTACCCCTTTCTCTCTCCCCAGCTTCGCGTAGCTCCCTACATTACGCACGCATGTACGGCGATGACCTGCTCCTTCCGTGGCACCAGGCGCTGCGCGAGCTCGTCCCGGGGATGGACCTGTTCGACGCCCACACCCACACCGGGTCCAACGACCCGGACGGGATGACGTGCAGCGCCAGCCAGCTGATCGACGGCCTGGAGCTGGCCGGCGCGCGCGCGGTGACCTTCACGATGCACGAGCCCGATGGCTACCACGAGGCCAATGACCGGGTGATCGACGAGGCGGAGGCCTCCGGCGGCCGCCTGGTGCCCTTCTGCCGCGTGGACCCGGCCGACGACCCGCTGGCGGAGGCCGAGCGCGCGCTGGCGCGCGGCGCGCGCGGCATCAAGCTGCACCCGCGCGCCGAGGGCTTCCTGCTGGGCGACCCGCGGCTCGAGCGCATGTTCGCCATGGCCGACGAGCGCGGGCTGGCGGTGATCACCCACGCGGGGAGGGGCATCCCGGCGCTCGGCCGCGACGCCCTGGACATCGCCGCGCGCCATCCGGGCGTCAAGCTGATCCTGGCTCACGACGGCGTATGCGATCTGGGCTGGATCTGGCGCCACGCGGCCGACCATCCCAACCTCCTCTTCGACAGCGCCTGGTGGAGCACGCTGGATCACCTCACGCTCTTCAGCCTGGTGCCGCCCGGGCAGATCCTGTTCGCCAGCGACATGCCCTACGGCACGACCCTGCTCGCGTCGATCCTCAGCCTGCGCACCGCGTTCCAGGCCGGCCTGTCGGCCGACCAGGTGCGCGAGATCGCCGGCGGGCAGATCCAGCGCATCCTGGACGGGCAGGAGCCGC
>JAXDIC010000318.1:0-2619 GCA_034664185.1 Thermoleophilaceae bacterium | reverse complement strand
AGCACCTCGGTGCCCTGGTCGTCCTTGAACAGGAAGAACTCCAGCTCCGGCCCCAGGTAGTAGTGGTCGAAGCCCATGTCCTGGGCCCGCGCCAGGGCGCGCCGCATCACGAACCGCGGATCGCCCTCGTACGGCTGCCCGTCCGGGGTCAGGACGTCGCAGAACACGCGCCCGACCTTGTGCTCGCGGCTGCGCCAGGGCAGCAGCTTGAACGTGGACGGGTCGGGCATGGCGATCATGTCCGACTCCTCGATCCGGTTGAACCCGGTGATCGACGACCCGTCGAACCCCATGCCCTGCTCGAACGCGTCGTCCAACTCGTCCTTCCCGACTGCGAAGGACTTCAGGACTCCGAAGAGGTCCGTGAACCAGAAGCGGACGAACTCGACGTTGTCGGCGCGGACGCGAGAGAGCAACTCTCCCGCGTCCGCGCGCCGTTCCTCAACGGCGGCCATCAGGCCGGAACCTCCTCGTGTGCCTGCAGCACTTCCGGCCCGGACTCACCGGTGCGGATCCGGATGGCCTCCTCGACCGGGACCAGGAAGATCTTCCCGTCCCCGACCGAGCCCGTCCGGGCGTACTTCAGGATCGTGTCCGTCACGAGCCCCACCGCGTCGTCGTCCACCACGCACTCCAGCTTCAGCTTCGGCCGGAGGTGGATGGCGATCTCGGACCCGCGGTAGTGCTCGGTCAGGCCCTTCTGGCGCCCCGACCCCTTCACCTCGCTGATCGTGAGGCTGGGGAAGCCGGCCTCGAGCAGGTCCGCTCGGATCGGCTCGAACGCCTCGTGCCGGATGTAGGCAACGACCATCTTCATGCCGTCACCTCCCCGGCCGTCATCGCGGTGACCGGTGCCGGAGTGCCGCCCCGCACGCGATCGGCCATCGGGCCGGTCGAGCCCGCTCCGATCTCCGTATCCGGGATGAACTGCTCCGGGTAACCGAACATGCCGTGCTCGGCGATGTCCAGACCGGCGTCCTCTTCGTCGGCCGTCACGCGCAGGCCGATCGTCTTCTTGATCGCCCAGAAGATGACCCAGGAGACGACGAACACCACCGCGAACGCCGCTCCCACTCCCAGCGCCTGAGCGCCGAACTGGTGGAAGCTCCCGCTGTAGACCAGGCCCGGCTTGCCGATCGCGTTGAGGTTCGCCAGCCGCGGCGACGTGAAGATGCCGCACGACAGCGTCCCCCAGATACCGGCCAGGCCGTGCGCCGAGAGGGCGCCGACCGGATCGTCCAGCACCTTCTCGATCGCCAGCACGCCCACCACCACGATCACGCCCGCGACAACACCGATGATCGGCGCGGCCCAGTACTCCACGTAGCCCGACGGGGCGGTGATCGCCACGAGCGCCGCGATGGCGCCGTTGCCGGCCATGCCGATGTCGAGCTTCTTCTGGATGAAGTAGATCGTGGCCGCGGCCCCGATCACGCCGGCCGCCGCCGCCAGGTTCGTGACCAGCACGACCTCGGCGAAGCGGTTGCCGATCGCGGCCAGGGTCGAGCCGGGGTTGAACCCGAACCAGCCCAGCCACAGGATCAGGATGCCCAGGCCGACCAGCGGCATCGAGTGTCCCGGGATGGCACGCGGCTTGCCCTGTGCGTCGTACTTGCCGCGACGCGGCCCGAGGTGCAGCAGCGCCGCCAGTGCGCCGGTGGCCCCGATCAGGTGGACCACCGTCGAGCCGGCGAAGTCCTGCATGCCGGCGTTCTTGGCCAGCCAGCCGCCGCCGAAGATCCAGTGCGAGATCACCGGGTAGATGACCGCGCTGAAGATCACGGCGTAGACCACGTAGGCCTGCCACTTGATGCGCTCGAGCGTGGTGCCCCAGACGATCGCGAGGGAGACCGCGCAGAACACGAACTGGAAGAACAGAAGCGCAGCCGGGCTGATGTGCACGACGCTCAGCAGCGGGATGTCCTTGGCCGCTGACGCGGCGTCGTGCCCGACGCTCAGGAAGAAGCCGTGGGTTCCCGCTATCGCCCCAGCCCCGCCGAACGCCAACGCGAACCCGCACGCCCAGTACGCGATCGACGCGATCGAGAAGTTGAGCAGGATCTTCGCGACACCGGCTCCCGCGTTCTTCATGCGCGAGAAGCCGATCTCGAGCAGCGCGAAGCCGGCCTGCATGAACATCACCAAGATGCCGGCGACGATCACCCACGTCGTATCGACGCTGGATGCGACGTCGGGCAGCGTGGGCCCACTGGCGGCGGAAGCTGCCGTGGGCGCCGCAAGTGCGGTCACGAGCACGCCAAGGCTGGCGGCCAGCGACCTTCTCCGGGCAGGACGCGGCGGAGCCGCCCCGGTGGCTCGTTTCAGCATGGATCCTCCTTGTCGGGCCGGGCCAGGCGAGTCCGCTGGCGGGCCTATCCGATGTACCAGGCCAAGGTATGCGCGGTTCGGAGACCCGTCATTAGACGTGTGTCGGAAATATCGGCCGTCAACTTCGCCCTACGGTCGAACGCCGTTGGACCGGCTGGACGGTCGGCCTCGCGCACGCGCGCGCGTCAAGACGCGGCCGATAGCCTAAAACGGGCCATGCGCGACTACATCCAGGCCATCAATTCACGCGTCGTGATCTACGACGGCGGCATGGGCGCCACGCTCGAGCAG
>JAXDIC010000317.1:0-4563 GCA_034664185.1 Thermoleophilaceae bacterium | reverse complement strand
AATGCCGGTCCGATCCGACCGGCATGCACGACGTGCGCTACCCCGGTGAATGGAGTCCCTCTCGGTCCAAGAGCAGCTCCGCGATGCCACGAGCGCGTCGCGCGGCCTCCGGGTCGCCAGCGGTGGCGAGCACGATCGCGCCGCACATCAGCGTCTGCCACTCGAAGGCGAGCGACGCGGGATCGGCAGCGCCCGCCTCCTTGGCCAATGTCGCGAGGACCACGCGGACGTTGGCCTGCTTGCGGGCGGCGGCGTCGAAGACGGGCGAGTGCTGACCGGCGGTCTCGAGCAGGGAATTGATGAACAGGCAGCCCTCGTAGCCGTCTCGCCGGAACCAATCGTCCAGGGCCTCGAAGACGGCCAGCAAGCGCGCCACGGGAGTGGTGCCGCGCCGCTGCGCTTCGTACTCGAGCCAGCCGTGGGTCCAGAGGTTCTCGCGGACCTCGAGCACGGCCCGGACGAGGTCGTCCTTGGAGGCGAAATGCCTGTACAGGGTGGCCTTCGCGACGCCGGCGTCGGCCACGATCCTGTCGATTCCCGTGCCGTGGATCCCGCCCCGGCAGAACAGGTTGTACGAGGTCCTGAGGATGCGCTCGCGCGCGTCACTGACTCCACGCGGCGACGCGCTGGCCCCGCTCGTGGCCGAGCCGGGGGGCAGCGGAGGGATGGGGGGGTCTCTCGGCTCAGCGGTCATTTCGTTTGCTAGCTTGAAGACGACGAGACAGACTAGTCTGTTTCGAACCCTGACAGGCCGCAGCCATCGCGCAAGTATGCCCCCGCCCCCAGCCGCAATCGAGCTTCGCCACCTACGCTACTTCCTCGCTGTGATCGAGGAGTTGCACTTCGGCCGCGCGGCCGAGCGGCTTCACATCGCGCAGCCCCCGCTCTCACAGGCCATCCGCAAGCTCGAGAACGAGCTCGGCGTTTCGCTCTTCCACCGCACCAGCCGTGTGGTCACCCCGACCGAAGCCGGCCGGGTCTTCGCGAACGAGGCCGCGACCGTGCTTGCCAGCTTGGAGTTCGCGGTGGCCGAGGCGCGCCGCGCCGGCGGCTTGACCGACGTCCTGCGCGTCGGCTGCACCCCGCACCTTCCACTCCAGCGACTCCAGGCCTTCCTCGAGGCGCTCGACGCCTCCGTGTCCCGCGCGCATCCGCAGGTCACCCACCTCGACGCCCCGGAGCAGGTCAAGCGGCTCCGCGGTGGGGGTCTCGACGTCGGCATCTTCCACGACGTGGGCGAGATCGCTGGACTGGACGTGCAGCCGCTCTACCCGGGCGAGCCGCTCGGGGCCTTTCTGCCAAGGACCCACCCGCTCACCCAAAAGGTTGCTCTCTCCCCCGATGACCTGCGGGGCGAGATCCTGGTCACCTATCCGCGTGACGGAAATCCGGCGCTGCACGACCGGCTGCTGGAGATCCTCGCGCAGGCAGGCTTCAGCTTCGGCGGGGTGCGCGAGGCCAGCAGCGAGCACGCACGCGACCTCATGCTCGCGGCCGCGGATGGCCTGGGAGTGGCGATCGCGCCGGTTTCACTCGCATCCGACAGCGCGGCGGGGACGCTGCCGGACTGTCGCCGGCTCGACCCGCGCGCGTCCATGCCCGACACCGTGATCGCATGGCGCGAGGATCCGCCGCGCCACCTGGGCGCGGTGCTCGCCAACGTTCGCGACGTCGCGCGGCAGCTTCGAAGCGCCGCTTCGGATCCGCCCGATGCGGCCCGATGAGGCCGCGTCACCCGTTCGGGGGCGATCCATACGAAGGCGGTCTGGACCCCCTCGCAACACATAGCGATCTTTTCGCGTTGGAAGGGGCACACTCAATCCATGGAGAGGACGGCTACCCGCTGCAGTCGAGATGGGGTAGACCGGGCCGACGGATACACCGTCTGGTGGTCAGTATTAACCCAGACGAGCAGCCATTGACCCGGAGAGTTACCCGCTTCGAGCAATTGCGCCATGGCGCGCGGCCCTCGAATATCTGGGTTAGCCCGACATCTGGACCAAGCCGAGAACGCAGGATGGACATGACGACCGTGACAGCGCGGAGGCCGTTTCAGTGAGCACGAGCCCTCCCGCTCCGCGGGACCCGTCCGCGCTCCGGCAGACCTATGCCTCGATCATCGACGACTATCTGAGCGGCCACGAGGAGCAGGCGCTTCTCGACGCCGACGGGGCCGGCCGCCGGACCGTGGGCCTGGATGGCGGCCTACTCAATCTGGTCGACGCCTACCACGCGGCGCTCGCGCGGGCGGTGGCGGGCGCGGGCAGCGCTGGCGATGGCGCCCGCGTCGTCCAGGGCGCCGGGGCTGTCATCGCTCAGAGCCTGGCGCCCTACGACGTGGCGCTCAGCGGCGTCCGGGAGACGACGCCCATCACACCGGCGGCGCAGGGCCTCGAGCAGAAGGCCGACCCGGCAGCGGTGCCGTTTGAGGGCGACCAGGTCCATCCCCGCTTCGGTCGAGAGCGGCGGGACCCGCGCTCGCACGTGGTGGAGGCGGAGGGCGACGAACGAACGCGAATCGCGTCGGCGATCCATGCCGATGCGGTCCAGTCGCTGGCGGCGGTCGCCACGCGACTGGACCTGCTCGCCAGGCAGCTCGACGACCGGGACGCCGCCGCGAGCATCGAGAAGCTGCGGGAGGCCGTGATCACCGCTCACTCGACGACCGTCCTGCTCGCCGGCGCTCACGAGGAGCAGCGAGAGGGCGCCCGCGTGCCATCTCTCATCGCGCCGGGTCGGGCCGGGGGCGACGATGCCACGCCGGAGGCCCTCCTGACCGACCGGGAGAGGGAGATCCTGAGCATGATCTCGGCGGGCGCGACGAACGCGGAGATCGCCGGTCGGCTGGTGATCTCGCAGAGCACCGTCAAGTCTCACGTCAAGAACATCCTGCGCAAACTTGGCGTAAGGAACCGCACTCAGGCGGCTGCGCGGTATTTCGGGCCCTGAGCGACAGGTTCGCCCCCGAAAGCTCCCAAGACCCAGCTCATGGACGATGCCGGCCCACCCGAACTGGGGGGAAAGTCCCTGCATCTTCACCAATTCGAGCAATTGCGCGCAGCGTGGTGGCGGCGGATAGTGAGACATGGAGGCGAGGTGTCATCCAGCGCCGAGACCCCTGAGAAGCGCGGCGTCGTGACCGGGGCCGCCGCGCCCTGTGTCCTGGTAATGGACGATAGGGCCACGAACCGCGAGCCGCTGGTGGCGCTGCTCCGCGACGCCGGCCACAGGACGCTCGAGGCGTCCGACTACCACGACGCCCTCGAGACGATCAAGACGGAGAGTCCGGACCTGATCGTCACGGACATCCTCATGTCGCACACGGACGGGTACGAGTTCGTCCGGCACCTTCGCGCGCAGACCGAGATCGACCAGCCGCGGGTCGTCTTCTGCACGGCCACCTATCTCGTGGGCCAGGCGCTGGAGATGGCCCAGGCGTGCGGGATCACGCACGTGGTCGAGCGAACGGCGGATCCGGCCGTGATCCTGAGCACGATCACCGCAGCGCTGGACGCGGACGTCGAGCTCGGCGAGTTCACGGCAGAGGAGTTCGACCGCAATCAGATGCGCCTCCTCAGCCAGAAGCTCCTGTACAAGGTCGAGGAGCTGGAGGCCGCCAACCTCGAGCGTGGCAGGCTGGTGGCCGACCTGGTGAATGCCCAGGAGCACGAGCGCTCCCGGATCGCGTCCGAGATCCACGACGACTCGATCCAGGTCATGTCCGCCGTGGCACTCCGCCTCGAGATGCTGGGCGAGGACCTGGCCGACCCCGACCAGCGGGAGGCCGTGGCCAAGGTCGCGGAGAAGGTCGCGCATGCCGTCGGTCGCGTGCGCCGCCTGATCTTCGACCTCAGTCCCCGAAGCCTCGAGAGCGGCGGGCTGGGCTCGGCGATTGAGAGCTACCTGCGGGAGGTGGGCACCGAGGCTGGCTTCACATGGCACGTGGAGGATCAGCTCCCCGACGACCTGCCCGACGAGGTGGAGGTGGTCCTGTACCGCATCGCGCAGGAGGCGATACGCAACGCCCAGAAGCACGCCGACGCGCAGACCGTCTCGGTCCACCTGAGCCGGTGTGACGGTGCCACCAGCCTGCGCATCGCCGACGACGGGGTTGGCTTCGCCACGGCCGGGGCCGAGCACAGCCCGGGCCACGTCGGCCTCCCGTCGATGCGCGAGCGCGCGGACATGACCGGCGGTCACCTCCAACTCGAGAGTGCCCCTGGAGCAGGCTGCGTGATCGAGGTCCGGGTGCCCGACTCGGCGTCCGCCTTCGCCGAGTCCAGCAGACGGGTGGCGGCATCGTGATCGAAGCCCCGGCAAGGGTCGTCACCGTTCTGATAGCGGACGACGACCCCGAGTTTCGCTCAGCCCTGGCGGCCGTGGTGGACCGTGCGCCCGGGCTGGAGCTCGTCGGCGTGGCGGACGATGCCACAGCCGCGATCCAGCTGGCGTGCAAGGTGCTCCCGATGGGGGCGGGGGTCGACGTGTGGATGGGTGGGGGTGGGGGTGACCGCGGTGCGGCGGACCTCGACCGCCTCGCGCCGGACATCCGGGTGCTCGCGC
>JAXDIC010000299.1:0-4355 GCA_034664185.1 Thermoleophilaceae bacterium | reverse complement strand
GCCACCTCGCTGGCCGCGAGGACCATCGCCTCGGCCTGGTCCGTCGCCACGCCCGCGTCCGCCAGCTCTCGCGAGAGGGTGCCCCTGAGCGCCCGCGCGTCGCCGTCCGCCAGCACGTCGTGGAGCTCGGGCAGAGGCTCGGGCTCCGGGGCAATCCCCCGGACCACCGCCGCGGGGTCGTGGTAGTCGGGGTTCTCCTGCCGGTCGTCCGACACCACATGCGGGTGGGTGTGGCGCGCGCTCTCAATCATGTGCTCCGGCACCACGCGGGAGTCGTAGGTGCACATGATCGACACCGGGCGATCCGCGAAGGCCCTGTTGAGGATCGCCTCGTACAGGACCCAGGAGTCCCACTCGTGCCGCGACGAGCAGAACGGCACCTCCCCCGCGACCCGTACGCCCCGGAAGCCGTCCCGCAGGGAGGCCCGCACGGCAGCGTCGTAGCCCGCGAGCACGGCCTCGGGACGGGTGTACCAGTCTTCGCAGGCGGAGAACGCCACTCGCTCCGACGTCGCGCCCAGTGCGTCGCGCAGCAGCGGCTCGGTCGCGCGTCCCGGAACGGCCACCAGCGCGTCGCCCTCGTCGAGACCGGCCTCGAAGAAGGGCACTAGGGCCTCCGCGTATTGCTGGTCGGAGTCGTAGACCAGCAGGTCGTGGCGTGCCGAGTCGCTGGCCATCTACGCCGCCTCCGCGATCTCGATGCCGGGTTCGGTGTCCCACCCGAGCAGCCCGATCAGCCTCCTCACCGGCTGCGACGCCGAGGCGATCGCCAGACTCCGGCCAGTCTTTCCACGCAGGGCCCGGAGGCCGGCCACGTCCACGTAGTCGAGCTCCTCGAGGTCGAGACGCAGCGTGCCGTGGTAGTGGGCGTCGAGCACTCCGGCGACGGCCTCGGCGCATGCGAAGTCGAGCTCACCGCAGAGCCGCAGGACGGGCCCGGGCAAGACCCGCGAGGCGGCGAGGTAGCCCACCCGCCCGACCTCGGCGAGCTCGGGTGAGACGTCCACGCAGTGGGAGTCGACGAGCCCGGCCAGCGTTCCCGCCGCGAAGCGACCGTGGTCGTAGATGCAGAGGAAGGCCATCGTGACGTCGCTCTGCGTCATCGTCCTGATCTCGTGCTCGTAGGCCACTAGGCGGTCCGGGTCGCGCGGCAGCCCCAGCGCCCAGGACATGTCGCCGGCCAAGCTCAGTCCCGGGTAGCCATCGGCCAGCGCTCCCGCATGTTCTTCGCGCAGCGCGCTGCGCATCCGCGCGGGATCGAACGTCCCGTCCGGGATGTATGCACCCGCCGCTGAGCGCACCTCGAGCTGCCCCCGCTGGAGCGCGTCGTCCACCCGATCGTCGGCGGCAGCGAGCTCCGCGACGAAGCGGGTCGCGTCGTCCTCGCCGCCGAGATATACGACCTTGTGGTCCCTGTCCAGACCTGCCCGCACGAACGCCAGTGCCAGGCGACCTCGATCGTCCGCGTGCGCGAACCGGCAGCACGCGTGCTCGCCGACCCGGATGGCCACGGCGAAATCAGGCCTACTGGCCGCCGCGGGCCGATTGCCCATTGGGAGGTCGGGCGTAGTCACCGCCAGGTCGGAGGGGTAATCCGCTCCAGACAGTGTAAACAGTGGGCGCCCCTGGTCCGACATCAGGTCGCGCCGCGGTCGCGGCCGGCGAGCTGCGCCAGGACGTCGACGACCGCGATCACGTCCTCACCACGACGCCCCTGCGCACGGGCGGCGGAAAAGATCTCGTTCGTCAGGGCGGTCGTGGGCAGTGGAACCTCGAGATCGCGCCCCAGCTCGAGGGCGAGCCGTAGGTCATTCTGCATCTGTTCGACCGTGAACCATGGCTCTTCCGCGCGATCCCCCGAAAGGGGAATGCGTGCTCGGAGCATCGGCGAGCTCACCCCGGTCGCGAGCATCGCGTCCATCGCCCGACTCGGCTCGATGCCCGACGACTCGGCGAGCAGCACTCCTTCACCCAAGGCCAGCGCCTGCACCGCGAGGCTGATGTTCATGGCGATCTTGAGGGCGAGACCGTCGCCGATTCCACCGACGTGGGTGATCGAGGAAGCAATCTGCGTGAGGACGGGAAGCGCTCGCTCGTACGCGTCATCGTCGCCACCGACGAACATCGCCAGCGTCCCTGTCTCGGCCTCCGGAACGCTGCCAGACACGGGGGCATCGAGCAGCGTTGCGCCGAGCGCGGCCACGCGTTCGGCCAGCTGCCGGCTCTGGGCCAGATCCACCGTGCTCATGTCGACCCACACCGCGTCGGGGCGCAATCCGGCCAGAATGCCGACGCTCCCGTGCGCGACCGCGAGAAGCGCCTCGGTGTCCGCCACCATCGTGAAGAGAACGTCCGCCCGCACCGCTGCGTCGCGCGGGCGATCGTGGAGGACGAGACCCTGGGCGACGAGCTCCGTCGCGCGCTCGGGCGTCCGGTTGTAGCCGTGGACTTCGTAACCGGCCGACAGCAGCCTGGCTGCGATCCGGCGACCCATCGTCCCGAGCCCTACGAACCCGATGGTTCGAAATGCCGCCGCCCTGCTCGACTGCTTGTCCACCTCGATCCTGCTCCTTACTCGGCCTCCAACCTTGCGCCTCGACGCAGGCAGCGTCTATGGCAAGGCTCACAAACTCCGGGCCGAATCTGTGCGAAGTGCACAAAGCACGGGCAAGCTCCTCAGAAGGACGGGGGGACGCCCCCTCTTTCCTACCCGACGGCGGGCAGCTCGATCGTGAACGTCGCTCGCTCGACGGTCACCCTGCCGCCGTGGCGCTCGGCGATCGAGCGCACGATCGGAAGGCCGAGACCCGATCCCGGTCGCTCGCTGGCCTCGGGGGCTCGCCAGAAGCGGCCGAAGACCTGACCCGCCACGGCCGGATCCGGCCCGGGGCCGTCGTCGCGCACCGCGAGCAACGCGCGCCCGTCACTGCGCCGCAGCGAGATCGTGACCGGACCTCCGGGCGGCCCGTGGACGATGGCGTTCTCGACCAGGTTCCCGACCGCCCGCTGAAGCGCGTCGCGGTCGCCGTTCACAGCCACGGGCTCGCACGCCGTGACCATCGCACGCGGCTCGTCCGCCGCCGCGGCGCGGACCAGGTCCGCCAGGTCGACCCGCTCGAGCGGGTCGGGCGCGGCGCGGTCGTGCTCCAGCGACAGCAGGTCGTCCACGAGCCGCCGCAGCCGCTGCGCGTCCAGGCGGAGGTCCGCGATCACGGCGTCGTTCGCGCCATGACGCGCGAGGTACTCGACGTTGCCGAGCAGCGCGGTGACCGGTGTACGCAGCTCGTGCGAAGCGTCGGCCAGGAAGCGCCGCTCGTTGCGGCGCGCCTCGTCCAGCGCCGCCAGCATCCTGTTGAGGGTGCGCGACAGCTCGCCCAGCTCGTCGTCCTGCTCGGGCTCGGGCAGCCGGCGCGTGGCGTCACCAGTGCTCTCGATCTCGACCGCGGCCCTGGACAGCCGGCGGAGCGGCGAGAGGCCCTTGCGCGTGAGATAGGCGGCCGCCAGGCCGGCCGCCAGGGTGGCGAGCAGGCTGCTGGCCACGAGCAGCCGCGAGAGCCCCGCGATCGTGCTGTCGATCTCGGCGGTGCTCGAGGCGACGAGCACGGCGCCGCCGGCGGCCGGGCCCCCGGTGTCGGCGATCGGCGCGGCGAACAGCCGGACCGGCTCCCGGCCGAGGCGCGTGTCGCGGTAGCCGCTCCGCCCGCCCCCGATCGCCCGCCGCTCGAGGGCGGGGTCGTTGAGGATCCGGGCCCCCAGCGAGAGCGAGCGCGCCACGATGCGACCGTGCGCGTCGAGCACCTCGACCGTCAGCTCGCGGCCCCCGGCCGGCGCCTCGAGCGTCCCGGGCGTGGTGAGCACGGCCGGGGCGGAGACGCTCAGGCGGGCGACGTCCGCGGCTCGATGGCGGAGGGTCCGGTCGAGCGACGAGTGGAGCCGGCGGTCGACGATGACGCCAGCGGCCGTGCCGAGGAGGGAGGTCGCGGCGAGGATCGCTATCGCCGAAGCGCCCACCAGGCGGGCTCGGAGCGTGCGCGGCCTCACCGGTCCAGAGAGAAGCCCAGGCCGCGGACGGTGTGGATCAGCGGCGGCTCGCCCAGCTTCCGCCGGAGGTGCGCGACGTAGCGATCGACCACGTTGGGCACGGCGGCCCCGTTCCATATCTCCTCCACGGCCGCGTCGCGCGTGACCACGGCGCCGGCGTTGCGCAGGAGCAGCTCGAGGAGCGCGACCTCGCGCGCGGTCAGCTCGAGCGTGCGGGCTCCGCGCCGCGCGGATCGCGTCGACGGATCGAGCCGGAGGTCGGCGAACGCGAGGGTCTCGGCGGGCACCCGTCCGCGGCGCTCGATGGCGCGGAT
>JAXDIC010000233.1:0-12001 GCA_034664185.1 Thermoleophilaceae bacterium | reverse complement strand
GGCAGGCGGAGCAGGGGCAGGTTCCTGCGCGCCACGTCGAGCACTGCCGGCACGGCCTGGCTCAGCTGGCGCAGCGGTCGGCCACGCCGCTCTTGGACTTGCAGCCCTCGAGGCCCAGCGCCGTGCGCCGCAGGGCCTCGTAACCGGGCTTGCGGACGATCGTGCCGTCGCTCTCCAGCCGCGACAGGCCGGCGTAATCGAATGGGTAGTTCGGGTCCTTGTCCATGGTCAGCCACGTGTACCAGTACACACGCAGCAGGTGCAGCCGCTTGCGGTTCTTGGCCAGGAGCTCCATCGCCGCGGACAGCCTCTTGGCCTGCCCCGCCTCGGTGGTCTCGTTCCCGTAGGTCCATTCGGTCTTGTGCAGCGCCGTGGTCCAGCTCAACTCGGTCACCATCAAGGGCTTCTTGTTGTCGCCGTAGCGGCGCATCACCTCGCGGGCCTTGTCGAGGATCGTGATGACGCCGTTCGAGCGGCCGGTGAACGGGTGGAGAGCGACCGCGTCGAACAGCTTCCGGGCGCCCCCCACCTTGTAGATCGACTCGAGGTCGGGCCAGCTCTTGTTGGGGAGTCCGGCCAGCACGACGGTCGAGCCCGGGTCCACCGCCTTTACGGCGTTGCGCGCGGCGCGGAGGAGCGCGACGTACGGCTTCTGCCACGGCCGGTCGTCCCAGAAGTAGGTCAGGCTGGGCTCGTTCCAGAACTGCCACTGCCGTATCGGCTGCACGGGCAGCTCCGGGCGCTCGGTCCAGAACGCCCCGCCGGGGCCGTAGCGCTTGGCCAGCGCCGTCACGAAGTTCGCGTACGCCGAGTTGTGCTTCGGCGGTGCAGCGTCGTCCTTGGGATGTCGTGCGTCCCACGGCGGCGCGATCAGGATCACCGGGAGGACCGACATGTGACGCTGGGCGGCCGCCGCGACCACCCGATCGGTCAGCGTGTAGTCGGTGGGGACGCCTCCCTCGTCGTGGGTGAAGCGCTGGCGCTCGGTGAGCGGCACATTCGCCTCGCTGGCGTACGGTTGAGCCTGGGCCCAGTCGAACAGCACGCGCAGGGACTGCACGCCCTGCCCGACCATCGCGTCCAGCTCGGGCTCGAGCTGGACCTTGGCCGGGTCCAGCAGCGGCCCGTCGGCCACCATGCCGACGAATCCGCTCGGCACGCGTGGCTTGGCGGCGCCCGCCGCGGGCGCCGCCGCGAGCGCCAGCGCCGTCGCCAGCGCAGCGATCGCGGTTACCCTGCGCATTCCCCCAGAGGCTAGCCGGCCGCGCGGCCGGGCCTCCGGGGCCTTGGAGTCAGTCACGGAGCATCGACGGTGAAACCCAGCCCGGGCGCGAACGCTGCGCCCTCCACGAACGTTCTGGCGCCAGAGGACCTGGCCGAGCGCGCCCGCGCCGACGGCAGGATCGCGCTCGACACCGAATTCGTATCCGAGGGGCGGTATCGCCCGCTGCTCTGCCTCGTGCAGGTCGCCGTGTCGCCGCCCGGCGCGTCGGCCCCGGCGATGGTCGAGGTGCTCGACCCGATCGAGGGCGGCTTCGACCACGCGCCGCTGGCGGACGTCGTGGCCGACCCCGCCGTTGAGGTCGTGTTCCACGCGGGCAGCCAGGACGTGCCGATCCTGCGCCGCGCCTGGGGCGTCCAGCCGCGCAACCTCTTCGACACCCAGATCGCCGCCGGCTTCGCGGGCTACAGCGCCCAGGCGGGCTACGGCAACCTGCTCTCCCGCGTCGCGGGCGTGCAGCTGTCCAAGTCCGCGGGCTTCACCCGCTGGGATCGGCGACCGCTGACACCCGAGCAGGTCTCGTACGCCCGGAGCGACGTGCAGGACCTGCTGGCGCTCTCCGACGAGCTCCAGGCGCGGCTGCGCGACTCCGGCCGGTTGGAGTGGGCGCGGGAGGAGTGCCGCCGGCTGGAGGACATCTCGGACGAGCGCGACCCCGACGAGGCCTGGCGACGGCTGCCGCGCGCCGGGCAGCTGCGCCCGCGGGCCCGGGCGGTGGCAAAGGAGCTGGCCGCCTGGCGGGAGCGGACCGCCGCCGCGGAGAACCGGCCGCTGGGCTCGGTCCTGGCGGACGTCGCCTTGATCGAGATCGCCCGCCGCCAGCCCGAGAGCGTCAAGGAGCTCCAGGCCATCCGCGGCGTGCGCCCCGACCTCGGCCGCAAGCGCGGCGACGCTGTCCTCGACGTGGTGCGGCGCGGGCGCGAAGCGCCGCCGCCCAACGTGGAGGAGTGGACGCGCGTGGAGTCAGACAGCGGCGACGCGCCGCGAATCGCGTTGTGCGAGGCGCTGGTCCGCCACCGCGTGACGCGCGCCGGCCTGGCCTACGAGCTGGTCGCCTCGCGCGCCGACCTGACCGAGATAGCGATCGCCGTGCGCGAGGGCAACGCCGAGCCCGACGTCCGGACGCTCAGGGGCTGGCGCCGGGATCTGGTGGGAGCGGAGCTGCTGGAGCTGCTGGCCGGTCGGGTCTCGCTGCGCGTCGAGCCTGAGGGTGGCGGCGTCGCCGTCGATCCGCCGCGCGATGGATAGATGGTCGATTCCACGACCCCACGCACGCGGATGACGCGCGATATCTACGCCGGATCGGCGTCCTCGGGCTTGCCTTTGGTGCCACCAAAGGCTGCGCCCTGCGTCCTTGACCGGCTTGATCTCGCGCGCCCCCGCGCACGCGCGGCCGTGGACTCGACCATCTAGCGCGATACTGCGAGCACCCCGATCTCAGGAGGACCGCATGGCGATACTCATGACCGCGGACGTGCCCGGCATGACGCAGGAGATGGTCGATGGCATGACCGACCAGCTGATGGAGCAGCAGAAGGCCCAGCCCGGCTTCGTGATCCACGCGAACGGCCCGGCCGAGGGCGGCTGGCAGGTTACGGAGGTCTGGGAGGCCCAGGAGAACTGGGACAACTGGTTCGAGGGCACGATCAAGCCCAACCTCCCGCCGGGCATCGAGCCGCGCATCTCGACGAAGGAGCTGCACCTGGTGGTGCAGCCCTAGCCGGCCCGCCGTCTAGTCGAAGTCCTCGGCCCGGTGCGGGCCGACGCACGCGACCACCGGGTCGCCGTCGAGCTGGGCGGCGACCTGGCGGACGTCCTCGGCCGTGACCGCGTCGAGCGCGTCGATGGTCTCGTCCGGTGAGGTCAGCTCGCCGAATACGACCTTGTTGCGCGCGGCCCGGCTGGCAACGGCGCTAGTGCTCTCCAGGGAGAGGACCGTGGAGCCCGCGGCGTACGCTCGCGCCCGTTCCACCTCTCCGTCGCGGGGCCCGTTGGCGGCCAGGTCGGCGACGATCTCCTTGATCCGGGCGTAGGCCTCCGGGCACTTGCTGGAGTCGAGGCCCGAGGACACGTCCAGCCGCGGGGCGTCCGAGTGGGCGGAGCCGTACGAGCGGATGGCGTAGCAGAGCCCCCGCTGCTCGCGGATCTCGTCGAACAGGCGCGATCCCATGGAACCGCCGAGCAGCGTGGAGAGGACGGTGAGCGCGGCGCGCTGGTGGACGTCCGAAGGATCGATGCGCGGGCGCCAGTGCAGCCGAAGGTGCGACTGCTGCGTGTCGCGTCGCTCGACGGACACGCGCCGCTCGAAGTCCGGCGCGCCCTGGACGGACGGGGTGCCGTTGCGCGACGGGAAGCGGGCGAACGCCCGCTCCAGCGCGCCGTCGTCAAGGTGCGACAGGTCCCCCGCCAGGAAGGCGCCGCCGCGCTCCGGCGACCATTGGCGCTCGCGGAACGCGACGACGGCTTCGCGCGAGAAGCTCCGCAGGTGGTCGGCTGGGCCCAGCACGGGTCGGCCGAGAGGGTGCTCTCCGTACGTGGCCTTGTCCAGCAGGTTGTCGGCCACGGTCGACGGCTGATCGTCGGAGCGGGCGATCTCCTGGATGACCACGCCGCGCTCGCGATCGAGCTCCTCGGCGTCAAGGTGGGCCTTGGCCACGAAGTCGGTGAGCAGGTCGACCGCCGGCATCGCCGCCTCCGAGCGGCAGGTGATGTGGAACGCGACCAGGTCGTGCGAGGTGTAGGCGTTGAGCTGGGCGCCGAGCCGCTCGGCGGTCTCGTTGACGTCGCGGTAGTTGGGGTACTTCTCGCCGCCCTTGAACACGAGGTGCTCGAGGAAGTGGGACATGCCGTTCTCCTCGGCGTGCTCGGTGCGGGCGCCGGCGTCGAACGCCACCAGCGCGGTGAGGGCGCGCGTGCCGGGCATTGCCAGCCGCACCAGCGGCAGCCCGTTGTCCAGCGTCCTGTGGTCGATCGCCACCATGAGGCGCCCAGCGTAGCGACGAGCCCCGCCGTCAAACGGTCTACATTTCGGCGCGTGCGCGGCGGGGGTCGAGGCGTCATCGGTTGGGCGTGGGCGATGACGCTCGTCCTCGCCCTCCTGCTGCCCGCGCAGGCCGGCGCGGGAAAGCGGAAGGAGGTGGCCCTCTCGGACGACCCGGTGTTCCTCGCGCAGACCTACTACCAGCGCGATCGCGGCTTCGAGCAGGCGCGCGCGCTGGGCGTCACCCGCCTTCGCGTGGTGCTCACCTGGGCCAAGGTCATGGGGGAACAGGCCGAGCAGGCGACTCCGCCGAGCCACCCCGAGTACTACCTGAAGCCCTTCGACGGGATGATCGACGCGGCCGCGGCCGCGGGCATCCGCGTCCAGATGATCCTCACCGGTCCGGCGCCGGCCTTCGCGACGGCGAACCGGGCCATCGGCGTGGCGCACCCCGACGCGGGCATGTTCGGCGACTTCGCCCGCGAGATGGCCGCCCACTTCAAGGGACGCGTGGACCGCTACTCGATCTGGAACGAGCCCAACTACCGGTCCTGGCTGGCTCCGATGGGGGAGAGCCCCGCGATCTACCGGGCCCTCTACATCTCGGGCTACTCCGCAATCAAGGCGGCCGACCCAAGCGCGGCCGTGCTGATCGGCGAGACCGCGCCGTACGGTGTCAAGGGCAAGTCCCTCGCGCCGCTCGACTTCCTGCGCCGGGCCGCCTGCGTGACCAAGCGCTACAAGCGCAACAGCACCTGCTCGAAGGCGCTGCCGGCACCCGGGGGCGCGCTCCGCGCGGACGGCTACGCACAGCACCCGTACGACTTCCTGCACCCGCCCACGTACTCGTACAAGGGCAGCGACAACGTCACGATCGGCACGCTGGGACGCCTTACGTCCGCGCTCGACCGGCTCCGCGCGGCCAAGGCGCTGGCCGGTCCGGGGGGCCGGCGGCTGCAGCTGCACCTGACCGAGTTCGGCTACTTCCAGGCAGGCAAGCGGAAGATCTCCCAGGCCCGGCAGTCCAAGTACCTGCCGCAGGCGTTCGGCATCGCTCAGCGCAACCCGAGGGTCCGCGAGCTGCTCCAGTACGGGCTGGTGGTGCCTCCGCCCGATCAACCCGGCGCGTTCTTCCAGCTCGGGATCGTGGCGCTCAACGGGACGCCGCGTCCGCCGTTCAACGCGCTGGCCGCGTGGTCGCGCGCGGCCATGCGGCGGCACGCGATCGCCCAGCCCGGCAACGCGATAGCGCTGCCGCCCGCGCAGCCCAGCCCCGACCCCTCGCACCCGCCGCCGTCCAGCGGGCCGCCGCTCCTACCGCCGCTTCCGCAGCTCCCGTAGGGGGAGAATTGGTGACGGTGCCAGCCAGTAGCCATCGATCCGTCGGTCGTGCCGCGTTGGCGGTGGCCGCCGCCATTGCCGCCTGGGCCTGCTCCGCGGGCGTGGCCGGCGCCAGTCCTCCGACGCCGATACCCGAGGGCCCCGGGAGCCCGCCGCAGGTGTTCTTCGGTGCGCCCGCCGTGCAGCACCCCGTGTTCGCCGCGCGCCCGCCGCGGCACCCGTTCATGGCGCCCAACGACCGCAGCAACCTGCACAACGACGGCTACCAGACCGACGCCAACGTCGGCCCCGGCCCGCTCGGGCGCAGCATGCAGCGGCTGTCCACGTTCCAGTCGGCGGACTGCGCCTCGATCACCTTCGACAGCAAGGGTCGCGTGGTCACCGTCTGCGTCGGCCTGGGCCGGCCCACGCTGTTCATGTTCGACCCGAAGACCCTCGAGACGCTGGCCTCGATGACGCTGCCGCCGCGGCAGCCGGACCCCCAGGGCAGGGTGTTCAACGACTTCGCCGGCGGCGGCTACTTCTACCTCGACCACCAGGACCGCGCCGTGGTGCTGACCAACGACAAGCACCTCTACGTGATCAAGGAGACGCCTGGTCCCGGCTTCGCGATCGACCGCGACTACGACCTCTCGGGCGTCATACCGCTCACCGACAAGGGCTTCTCCGCCCTGCCGGACTGGTCGGGCCGCTACTGGTTCGTCACTGCCAGCGGCGTGGTGGGCACCGTCGAGCCGGCCAGCGGAGCGGTGCACTCGATGCAGCTCCCGGGGGAGGACATCCAGAACTCGTTCGCCGTGGACGAGGACGGCGGCGTCTACGTCGTCAGCAACAAGGCGCTCTATCGCTTCGACCCCGGCCCGGCGGGCGAGCCAAAGGTGACCTGGCGCGAGGTGTACCCCAACAGCGGGATACACAAGCCCGGCCAGGCCGACGTCGGCTCCGGCACGACCCCGACCGTGATGGACAGCGGCCTGGTGGCGATCACCGACAACGCCGATCCGATGGACGTGCTGGTGTACAGGCGCGGCAGGTCGGTCGCCGGCAGCCGGCTGGTCTGCAAGGAGCCGGTGTTCGAGCAGGGCGCGAGTGCCACCGACC
This sequence comes from Thermoleophilaceae bacterium, assembly GCA_034664185.1. Taxonomy (GTDB): domain Bacteria; phylum Actinomycetota; class Thermoleophilia; order Solirubrobacterales; family Thermoleophilaceae; genus AC-37. The sequence continues at coordinate 5,297 of JAXDIC010000233.1, read as the reverse complement.
AGTCGCTGGTGGTCGCTGGCCGCTCGATCGTGACCGAGAACAACTACGGCTACAGTGGGCCGGCGGCCACGGAGAACGGCAAGACCACGTCGCCCGGCCTTGAGCGCGTGGACCTGAACCCGGGTCTCAACGGATGCCACACCGTCTGGAAGAGCAACGAGGTGGCCCCGACCGTCGTGCCCAAGCTGTCCCTGGCCAACGGGCTCGTCTACACGTACACCAAGCCGGCGAGCGCCGACGGCTCGGACTTCTGGTACCTCACCGCGCTCGACTTCCAGAGCGGCCGCACGGTCTACAGCCGCCTGGCGGGCGAGGGGCTGGGCTACAACAACAACTACGCGCCGATCTCGATCGATCCCGACAACGGCAGCGTGTTCGTGGGGGTGCTCGGCGGGCTGGTACTCCTGCGCGACGTCACGCCGCCGCCCCAGGCCGGCGCCCGTAACAACGCCAAGGCCAAGCTGAGTTTGGACCTGCGCTACCGGGCGCGGCAGGCACGGCACGGGCAGGGGCGCGGGCAGCGGCGATGCGCCACCGGGAGGGTCCTGGCACGGGTCCGGGGCCGCGACGCGTACCTGATCAGCAGCGTCGAGTTCCTGCTCGGGCACGGGCGCGCGCACCGCGATAGCAACCGACCCTTCGCCCACCGCTTCAGCCTGCGGCGGGTGACGCACGACCGCATCTACACCATCCGCGCGCGGACGCACCTGGCGGACGGTCGCAACCGCACGCTGCGGCGCCGCGTGCGCGCCTGCGCGGCACGCCGCAGCCCGTAGGGGCGCGCGCAGGGCGGGGGCGGGCGCTCGGCCCGCGTGGTACGGTCGGCCCGCTTGGAGGGCGCCCGTACAAGCCAGGAGGCGATCTACTGGCGCCGCCGCGTGGTGGCGCTCGGGGTCGTGCTCGTTCTCCTCATCGCGATCGTCGCGATCGCGTCGAGCGGTGGTGGCAGCAGTGGCACCACCAAGACCGTTCAGCCCGCCCCGGTCGTCACGCCCACCACAGGCGGTTCGGTCACCGCCCCGAAGAAGTCCAAGAAGAAGACGCCTGGCTCGTCGTCTTCGGGCACGTCAGGAGGCACGTCGTCGGGCGGCACCTCCGGCGGAGGCGTGCCTGCGGGTGGCGGCACCCCGGGCAGCGCCGGCGGCGGCACCTCCGGCGGTGGCACCGGCCAGGGCCCGTCCGGCGGTCAGAACCCGGGCACCGGAGGCGCCACGCCACCGGGCTCGAGCAGCGGCGGCGCGGGCGCCCCCTAGGACTGCTCCTGCGGACCGCCGTCGTCGGTCACATCGAGTGGGTCGAGTTCGCCCCGGTCGAGCACGTGCCGGCCGCGGGCGACATCGTGAGGGCCGGCCGCACCTGGTGCGAGCCCGCCGGCGGCGGCGCGGTTGCCGCCGTGCAGCTCGCGCGCCTGGCCGGCGAGTGCACGCTGTACACGGCTCTGGGAGCGGACGAGATCGGCGTTCGCGCACGCGCCGGCCTGGAGCGCCTCGGTGTCCGGGTGCGCGACGTGTCGCGCGAGGGCAGGCCCACCCGCCGTGCGTTCACCTTCGTCGACTCGGCGGGCGAGCGCACGATCACCGTGATCGGCGAGCGTCTCCAGGCCCAGCGCGCGGACGCGCTGCCGTGGGACGAGCTGGCCGAGATGGACGCGGTCTACTTCACGGCGGGCGACGCGGACGCCCTCCGGGCCGCTCGCGCCGCGCGGGTGCTGGTGGCCACCGCCCGCGTGATGGACGAGATCGAGCGGGCCGCCGTGCAGCTTGACGCCGTGGTTGGCAGCGGGAAGGATCCCAGCGAGCGCTACCGCGCCGCGGAGCCGCCGCCGCGGCTGATCGTGACCACGGCCGGGGCCGGGGGCGGCACCTGGAAGGGCTCCGAGGGCCGGACCGGCAACTGGGCGGCCGCCTCGGTGCCGGGCCCGGTCGGCGACGCCTACGGCTGCGGCGACAGCTTCGCCGCGGGCCTGACCTACGGGCTGGCGGCGTGCGACGGCGACGTGCAGGCCGCGCTCGAGCTGGCGGCGCGCTGTGGCGCCACGTGCCTCGCCGGCCACGGCGCATACGAGCGGCAGCTGACCAAAGCGGAGCTCTGAATGCATTCCAGCGATTGGGGGTAAGGTCACCCCGACGCACCGAGTCGTACCCAATTACGAACACGTGACCAACGGAAGGGGTCCTTCAACGTGGCTGACCTAAAGGCCAGGGACGTAAAGCTGATCCAGTACCTGAATGAGGCCTACGGCAAGGAGAAGCAGCTCGAGACCGCGCTCACGGCGCACATCCAGCTGACCACCCGCCGGCCCTACAAGAAGCGCCTCCAGCAGCACCTGAAGGAGACGAAGACGCACGCGCGCGAGGTCAAGAGCCGCATCAGGGCGCTGGGCGGCAAGGCGGAGATCGCCTCGGTGCCCGGCCCCAGCGCGGTCACCGAGGTTGCGGCGCGCGCCACGGAGCTCGTGCAGCGCGGCGCGGCCGCCGCACAGGGCCCGCTCCACGTGCTTCGCGGTACCGGTGAGCAGGAGAAGCTGCTGAAGAACGCCAAGACCGAGTACCAGGACGAGGCGGAGGAGATCGCGACGTACACCGCGATCGAGACCCTGGCCGAGACCGTCGGCGACAAGGAGACGGCCAAGCTGGCCAGGCAGATCCGCCGCGAGGAGGAGCGCATGCGCGACTACCTCGGCAAGCTCATCCCGCAGCTGACCAAGGCCGTGGCCACCGAGGAGATACCGGCGGCCGAGCGCAGCGCCGGCCGGCGGCGCTCCGCGCGCCGGCGCTCGAGCGCGTCCAGCAGCTCGCGCAGCACGTCGTCCTCGCGCGGTGGCGGTGGCAGGTCGCGGTCGCGCTCGACCGCCAAGCGCGGCACGTCGGGCCGCAAGGCCTCGTCGTCGCGCGCGACCGCCAAGCGTTCGACGGCCAAGCGCGCGACCGCCAAGCGCTCGACCGCCAGGCGATCTACCGCCAAGCGCTCGACGGCTCGCAAGTCCAGCTAGCCGGTCCGGAGCATCGCCAGCGGCACCCGCGCCGGGCGCGTGGGTGCCGCGGCGCGCCGGGCCGCCGCGGTCAGCGAACCCTCAGCGGGGTGCCCACCGACATCAGCTTGTCCAGGTGGACGATGTCGCTGTTGTGCATCCGGATGCAGCCGTGCGACGGCCGCCCGGGCACCAGCCCGGGCTGGTTTGTGCCGTGGATGCCGATCACGCCGCCGCCAGGCCAGTCGCTGAGCACCGAGTAGTCGGCGGTGCCGAACGCGAGCGGGCCGTAGATGCCGCCGCCGCCGAGATTGCGCAGCCGCTCGCGGATCCAGAAGTTGCCGGGCGGGGTGGGGGTGCTGGACTTGCCCACCCCGACCGGGGCGGAGAAGACCTTCTTGCCGTTTCGGTAGAGCGTGGCGCGCAACCGCTTGCGGTCGATGTCCAGGAAGGTCCGGACGGCGTGGAACTTGTCGAGCGCCGAGCGCGGCACCCAGCCCACCGTGCCGTTCGGGCGCATGGGGAGCCGGATCAGCACCCACTCGGCGCCCTTCGAGTCAAAGGCCGAGCGCAGTGCCAGGTAGATCTCCGGATACCCGTCCTCGGTCTCGTAGCGCAGCCGCCCGACCGCCTTGGAGCCGCTGTCGGGCTTGCGCCGGGCGTGGACGCGGTCGTTGGCGTACGCCCAGCGCGACAGGGTGCGCTCGTCGGACAGGCGCTGGGGCTTGCTGGGCGAGCCGGGTGGGGCGGGCGCCTGCGCCTGCGCCCACATGGGCGCGGCGGCGATCGCCAGCGTGCCCAGTGCGATGGAAGCGATCCCCTTCATTGCTCTCGTATACCTGTTCGCGGAGACGGCCACAAGCACCTGCGGTTGACTCGGCGCGCCGGCAGCGATAGAAACGACGGTACAACTAGGAGAGGAGTCCACGTGGGACGCAAGGTCGCCGACTGTAGAGACATGCCCAGCGAGTCCGGCTGCAGCCTGACCATCGCGGGCGAGGAGGAAGAGGTCGTGCGCGCCGCATCGGAGCACGCCGTCTCGGTGCACGGGCACGAGGACACGCCGGAGCTGCGCGAGGAGGTCCGGGGGATGTTGAAGGACGAGGTAGGCGCAGCGGCGTAGCCCCGCCGCACCCGGCCGGAGCGTGGCCGCGGGCGCAGACCTGCTAAACGAGGGTCATGGCCCTCACCGTGGGTACCGGACCTTTCGGGCAGCGCCCCGCGGGCGAGTTCAACTTCGACCTGCCCAAGCGCAGGGGCGTCATCTACTTCGAGGACTCGCCGCGGCGGATGCGCGCGATCTTCGCCGGCCAGACCGTGGTCGACTCCCGGCATTCCAAGCTGCTGCACGAGCACGGGCACCTGCCGCTGCACTACTTCCCCGAGTCCGAGGTGCGGATGGACCTGCTGGAGCCCACCGACCACACGACGCACTGCCCGTACAAGGGCGATGCGAGCTACTGGTCGGTGCGCGTGGGCGACCGGGTGAGCGAGAACGCCGCCTGGGGCTACCCGGAGCCGATCGAGGGCGCGCCGCCGCTGGCCGGGTTCGTCGCCTTCTACTGGAACCGGATGGACGAGTGGCTGGAGGAGGACGAGCCGGCCATCGTGCACCTCCGCGACCCGTACCACCGCGTCGATGTGCTGGACACCTCGCGTCACGTGCGCGTGGAGGTGGCGGGCGAGGTCGTCGCGGAGACCACCCGCGCGCGCGTGATCTTCGAGACGGGGCTGCCCTCGCGCTGGTACATCCCGCCGAACGACGTGCGCTCCGAGCTGCTGGTGCCCAGCGACAAGCGCACGGGCTGCGCCTACAAGGGCTTCGCCTCGTACCGCTCGGTGCGCGTGGGCGACCAGCTGGAGGAGGACCTGGTCTGGCTCTACGAGGAGCCGACGCGCGACGCCGAGCGTGTGAAGGGCTACCTCTGCTTCTTCAACGAGCGCTGCGATATCCACGTCGACGGCGAGTTGCAGGACCGGCCGGTCACGCAGTGGTCGCCGGGGTACCGGCACCCGTAGCCCAAGGCACGTTCACCGCCGCCGGCAGCCACCGAGCCGCCGGGCGCTCCGACCGCCGGCGCCGTCCGTCGCCACCAGCAGCCTCCCGCACGCCGACCCCCTGCCCAGCCTGAACGCGCCCGAGGGCGTCAGCCGCACCGGGCGGCCGCCGACCTTGACGGTCACGCCGCTGGCCGCCGTGCTGGCGTGCTGCTGCCAGGCGGAGTCGAGCGAGTCGACCTGGTCGAGGTAGGCGTCCATCACGTTGCCGGGCACCGGGTACGGCGGGACCTCGAACGCGTACGGGGTTCGCCAGCCGTACACGAAG
>JAXDIC010000025.1:0-5093 GCA_034664185.1 Thermoleophilaceae bacterium | reverse complement strand
ACGAGCAGGAGCGCGAGATCGAGCGGCTGGTGGAGTCGCAGGCGACCGAGGCGGCCGACGGTCGCGTCCGCGAGCTGCACGGCGCCGCCGGCGACTACCTGCGCGAGCTGCACGGGCGCTTCCAGGATCTCGACCTCTCCGGGACCAGCGTGCTGCTGGACTGCGCCAACGGCGCCACCTACCGCACCGCGCCGGAGATCTTCCGCCGGCTGGGGGCCCGCGTCGAGACGCTGGCCGCCGAGCCGGACGGGCGCAACATCAACGACGGCGTCGGCTCCACGCACGTCGAGGCGCTGGCCGAGCGCATGCGCGGGGGAGACTTCGACGTCGCCTTCGCGTTCGACGGCGACGGCGACCGCGTCCTGGCGGTCGATTCGCGAGGCGAGGTGGTGGACGGGGACGAGCTGATCGCCCTCGTGGCGCTCCACCTGCGGGCGCACGAGCGGCTGCCGGGCCAGGGCGTGGCCGTGACGGTCATGACCAACTACGGGTTCCACCAAGCGATGAAGGAGGCCGGCGTGGAGGTGGCCGTGACCCCGGTCGGCGACCGCCACGTGCTGGCGGAGCTCCTCGCGCGCGGCTGGGCCCTGGGCGGGGAGCAGTCCGGCCACATAATCGAGACCGGCTTCGTCCCGTCCGGCGACGGCACCGCGTCGGCTCTGCTCACCCTGGAGGCGCTGGCCGGACGCGACCTGGCGGACCGCGACGCGATGGTCAAGCTGCCCCAGTGCCTGGTCAACGTGCGCGTGGCCGACCGCGACGCGATCGCGACGGCCACGTCGGTCTGGGAGGCCGTGGAGCGCGAGTCCGAGTCGCTGTCCGGGCGCGGGCGCGTGCTGGTGCGGCCCTCGGGCACCGAGCCGCTCGTCCGGGTGATGGTCGAGGCGCCCGAGGAGCAGGAGTGCCAGGCCGTGGTGGGGCGGCTGGTCGAGGCGGTGGAGCGGGAACTGGGATAGGGCGCCGGCCCCCGCTCGCCGGTCGCCAAATCCGCCGTTCCGCTGTACCATCGAGGCGAGCAGAGGGCCGCTTCCGGGCGGCTCTCTCTGTTGGGAGATGCCCCCCGCACGGAGGCGGGCCGGGCGACACCGCGAAGCAAGGAGACAGCTAAAAGGTGTGCGGAATCGTTGGATACGTGGGTGACCGGTCGTGCCGGGAGCTCCTACTTCAGGGCCTCGAGCGCCTCGAGTACCGCGGCTACGACTCGGCCGGGCTGTCCCTGCTCGCCGGAGAGCGGATCGACTCGGTCCGCTCCGTCGGGAACCTCTCGTTCCTGCGCGACGCGGTGGCGTCGCACGCGGCGAACGGCGGCGGCACCGTGGCCGTGGTCGATCGCGAGCCCACCACCGGCATCGGCCACACTCGCTGGGCTACCCACGGGCGCGTGACCGAGGACAACGCCCACCCGCACTTCGACACCGCCGACCGGATCCACATCGTCCTGAACGGGATCGTCGAGAACCACGCCGAGCTTCGCGATCGCCTGACCGCCGCGGGCGCCCACTTCACCTCCGAGACCGACGCCGAGGTGGTGGCTCACCTGATCGCCCACCACTACGACGGCGACCTGGTGCCGGCTGTCCGCCAGGCCTACCTCGACCTGCGCGGCCACTATGCGTTCGTCGCGATGTGCGCGGACGACCCCGAGCTGCTCGTCGCGGCGCGCAAGGAGTGCCCGCTGGTGGTCGGCGTGGGTGAGGGCGAGCACTTCGTGGCGTCGGCAATCCCGGCGTTCCTGCGCGAGACCCGCAACGTCCAGCTCGTGGAGGACAACGAGATCGTGGTCATCCGTCCCGACGGCGCGGAGTTCCTCGACGCCTCGACCGCCGACCCAGTCGAGCGTCCGGTCACGGCCATCGACTGGGACGACGAGGCCGCCGAGAAGGGCGGCTACGAGACGTTCATGCTCAAGGAGATCCACGAGCAGCCCGACGCCGTGGCCGAGACGATCGCCGATCGCCTGGTGGACGGCAAGGTCGAGCTGGGGGACATCGGTATCAGCGACGACGAGCTGCGCCAGGTGCGGCGGATCGTGATCGTCGCCTGCGGCACCTCGTATCACGCCGGCCTGATCGGCCGCTACGCGATCGAGGAGTGGGCTCGGATCCCGGTCGAGATGGACATCGCGTCCGAGTACCGCTACCGCAATCCGGTCGTGGACGAGTACGACCTGGTGATCGGCATCACCCAGTCCGGCGAGACCGCCGACACGCTGGCCGCGATGCGGCTGGCGCGCTCGCGCGGGGCCAAGGTGCTGGCCCTGACCAACGTGATGGGCAGCCAGGCCACCCGCGACGCGGACGGCGTCCTGTACACCCGCGCCGGCGTGGAGATCAGCGTGGCGGCCACCAAGACGTTCGTCGCGCAGGCGGCCTGCATGTACCTGATCGGCCTCAAGCTGGCCCACGCACGCGGCACGATGTCGCCCGAGCGGCTGGACGAGCTGGTCGAGGGCCTGCGGGCCATCCCGCACCAGATCACCGAGACGATCGAGGCCAACGACGAGCGCGCGCAGGAGATCGCCAAGCGGCTGTTCCTGGACTGCGAGTTCTGCCTCTACCTAGGTCGCCACGTGGGGCTGCCCGTCTGCCTGGAGGGCGCGCTCAAGCTCAAGGAGATCTCGTACATCCCGGCCGACGCGTACGCGGCCGGCGAGATGAAGCACGGCCCGATCGCGCTCCTGTCGGAGCGCACGCCGGTCATCGCGGTGGCCACCGACGCGCCCGTGCTCGACAAGGTCCTCTCCAACGTCGCCGAGGTCCGCGCGCGCGGCGCGCACGTGATCGCGGTGGCCACCGAGGGCTCGTTCGAGGTCGACGCCACCGCCGAGGAGGTCCTGCACGTGCCGCGCACGGACTGGCTGCTGCAGCCGATCCTGGCGGTCGTGCCGCTGCAGCTCCTGGCCTACCGGGTCGCGCGCGCCCGCGGGCTCAACGTGGACCAGCCGCGCAACCTGGCCAAGACCGTCACGGTCGAGTAGCCGCCGCCCGGCGCCCTGGGGCGCCACGGCCCAACGGTCCGAGGCCGGGGAGGCGGGCGGCGCCGTGCGCGTGACGCCGCCCGCTGGGGAGTCCCCCGGAACGCTCTACGGCGTGACCGTCTCCGCGGTCCCCACCACGAGGCACGACGCGTTGTTGCTCCCCTGACCGATCTGGCGTGCGATGCCCTCGTACACGACGTCCGTGCCGCCGTACTCGGCGTGCACGCGGAACGTGCTGCTGCCGGGGACCGCGAACTGGTCGACGGTGCCCGCGGCCAGCCCGCTGACCACAGGGTTGCCTCCACCGTTCACGTGCGCGATGTTGATCGTGTTGGGCGACGTGTTGGTGAACGCGATCGTCATCGTCGGATCCTCCACGCCCACCTTGGCCGACTGGTCGTTGCAGGCCATGGTCAGCCGGCCGAGCGCACTCGAGTGCAGGATGTTGGCGCCGCCCACGGCGTTGTCGTTGACCGGGACGCCGAGGGCGAACGAGGTCGGCCTCGAGACGCCCGACGTGTCGAGGAACCTGGCCGGGATCTGACCCTTGTGGACGCCCTTCCTCGAGGTCGCCACCAGACGCCCGGCGGCCTTGCTCAGGCTGGCGTTGGCCCTGACGGCACTGAGGTGGTCGACCGCGCCCGCGTTCCGGGCGAAGTTGACCGCGGCGACGGCCGATCCGCCGCCCGCCATCACCAGCGCGACGATGGCCACGACCATCGCCGGCGACGGCTTCTTGATTCGCATGGGGTATGCCTCCCTGGTTGCTGTGCCCCGTCAGGGGCTTCAACCCGGCTCGCGGCGAAAGTCGCGCCGTGATCTAGTCTCGGCCCGCCATGCCGCTGCCCGACTGGCTCGACCCGCTGTTCACCGCCGACGAGATGCGGGCCGCCGACTCGTGGGCGATCGAGGAGGTGGGGGTCCCGTCCCTCGACCTGATGGAGCGCGCCGGGGTGGGGCTGGCGCGCGCGGTGGCCGCGGTGGCCGAGCCCGGGCCCGTGCGAGTCGTGGCGGGCAAGGGCAACAACGGCGGCGACGGCCTGGTGGCCGCGCGCATCCTGCGCGAGGAGGGCCGCGAGGTGGATGTGCTGGCCGTCGGCGACTTCGGCGAGCTGCACGGCGACGCGCGCGCGAACCTCGATCGCCTGCCCGGCGCTCCGCCGGAGCAGTTCGAGCCGTCGCTGCTCGAGGGTTCCGGCGTGGTGGTCGACGCGATGCTGGGCACCGGCTTCGAGGGCGAGCCGCGCGAGCCGGTGAAGGGCGCCATCGCCGCGATCAACGAGCTGGACGCCCCCGTGGTCGCCTGCGACGTGCCCTCAGGGGTTAACGCGTCGACCGGCGAGATCGCGGGCGAGGCCGTGCGCGCCGAGGTGACGTCCACGTTCCACGGCTCGAAGATCGGGCTGCACGTGGCGCCGGGCACGTTCCACTCCGGCCGCGTCGAGGTGGTGGAGATCGGGATCCCGCGCGGCGCGCCCAGCGGCCAGACCGCCGGGCTGATCTCGGAGCGCGTGCTGGAGCTCTACCCGCATCGCACGCGCGGCGGCTCGAAGTTCGAGTCGGGCACGATCGTGATCGCCGGCGGCGCGGCGGGCTACGTGGGCGCCCCCTGCATGGCGGCGCTCGGCGCCCAGCGGACCGGCGCCGGGTACGTGCAGCTGGCGGTGCCCGAGTCGGCACAGCAGGCGGTAGCCATGCGCCTGCTCGAGGCGGTCACGCACGGGCTGCCGGAGTGGGACGGCATGCACGTTCCGGCCGGGGTCGAGCAGGTCCAGGAGCTGACGGAGCGCGCGGGCGCCGTGGTGCTGGGGCCGGGGCTGGGGCGGAGCAACGGTGCCCGTGCGTTCGCCCGCGAGGTCGCGCGCACGACCCCGGTGCCGCTCCTGATCGACGCCGACGGCCTGAATGCGCACGTGGGCGCCCTGGAGCTGCTGCGCCAGCGGCCCGGCCCCACGATCCTCACGCCACACACCGGCGAGCTTGCGCGGCTCCTGGAGATCGACTCCGACGACGTCTCCGCGCACCGGCTCGAGCACGCCCGCGACGCCGCGGAGCGCACCGGCGCCATCGTGCTGCTGAAGGGCGACGACACGATCGTTGCGCGGCCGGGCGGGCC
>JAXDIC010000228.1:0-8337 GCA_034664185.1 Thermoleophilaceae bacterium | reverse complement strand
TCCACGTGACCGGCGTCGACACCGTGGGTCGCTCCCGGGCGCGCAGCGAGTAGACGCACACGGTGGTCTTGTGCTCGTCGTTCTGGCTCCAGTCCACGAGGACCTTGCCGGCCCGGAGGCTCTTGGTCATGCGCGAGACCACCAGCTCGGAGTGCTGCTTCTCCAACAGCTCGGCCACCGCGCGGGCGAACGGCTTGGTGTCCGCGTAGGTCGTCTCGACGTTCAGCGGCAGATAGATCTGGATGCCCTTCGACCCCGACGTCTTGGGGAAGCAGTCCAGCCCCAGCCCGCCGAAGAGGTCGCGAACCCACACCCCGACCTGGCAGCAGTCGACGATGTCCGCGGGCGGACCGGGGTCGAGGTCGAAGACCATCGTCGTCGGCCGGTCCACCGCCGCGGCCAGCGACAGCGAGGTGTGCAGCTCGAGGTCCGCCAGGTTGGCGGCCCACACGAGCGTGGGCAGGTCGTTGACCAGGCAGAAGTCGATGTTGCGCCCGTTGTGGCGGCTCCAGATCGACGCCGTCTGCACCCAGTCGGGCCGGTGCGACGGGCACTGCTTCTCGTAGAAGAACTTGCCCTCGACGCCGTCGGGGTAGCGCTTCATCGTCAGCGGGCGGCCGTGCAGGTGCGGGAGCAGGACGGGCGAGACGCGCGTGTAGTAGTCGATCAGCTGCCCCTTGGTGAACCCCACCTCGGGGTACATGACCTTGTCCAGGTTCGATAGACGGAGCTTGCGCTTCTCGATCGTCACCTCCACCCCGCCGCCGGGCAGCTCGCGCAGCGGCCCGAGCGACACGTCCGCCGCCGCCGGAGTCTCGCCGGCGAGAGCCGCGGGCCCGTCGTCGGCGTCCACTCGCGCCTCGCCCTCGCCCAGCACCACGTCCTTCGCGTCGACGTCGCGCAGGCCCTTGTACGCCGGGTGCCGGAGCACCATCTCGGCGGTCCACTCGGTGAACTCGACCTCGCACACCAGCTCGGGCTTCACGAATACGGCTCCGCGCGGCAGCTTGGGCCCCCCTTTGAACGGGCTGGTCTTGCGGCGCAGCGGACCCAGGAGCTGCTCGAGCCGATTCAGGTCGCGCTCCTTGAAGCCGCTGCCGACGCGGCCGGCGTAGTGCAGGACGCCGTCGGCGTCGTGGTAGCCCACCAGCAGGGCGCCCACCCGGCTCTCGCGCTTGCCCTCCCCCGGCATCCAGCCGCCGATGACCAGCACCTGCCGGCGCTTGTTCTTGATCTTGATCCAAGCCCCGCTGCGACTGCCCGGCTCGTAGCGGCTGTCCAGCCGCTTGGCGACAATGCCCTCCAGCCCCTGCTCGGCGGTGGCCGCGAGCAGCGCCCTGCCGTCGTCGCGCTGGTAGGCGGGGGTGCGCCACGCCGGCCCCTCCAGGCCCAGCTCGTCGAGGCGTTCGCGCCGCTCCGCGTAGGGCAGGTCCATCAGCGAGTGGCCGTCCAGGTACAGCAGGTCGAAGATCATGTAGCTGGCGGGTATCTCCGCGGCACGGCGCTTGATACGGCTCTCGCCGGTCAGGTGCATGCGTCGCTGGAGGCGCTCGAAGCTGGGCTTGCCCTCGGAGTCGAACGCCACGATCTCGCCGTCCAGGATGGCCGTGCGCGAGCCCAGCTGGCGACCGAGCGGGCGCAGCTCCGGGTAGCCCTCGGTGATGTCGGTCAGGCGCCGCCCCTGGATGCGCGTGCGGCCCGGCTGCGAATAGAGGATCGCGCGGACGCCGTCCCACTTGACCTCGAACGCGAACCTGGCCTGGTCGCGGGGCAGGCCGCCGAGCCTGGCCAGCATCGGCACGATCCGCTCCGGCATCGGCTCCCGCTGCGGGTCGGCGGGCGGGTCCATCCGGTGGATCATCCAGTCCTTGGGATCCTTGCCCGCGCGGAACAGCACGTAGCGCCCCCGCAGCCGCTCGCCGTGGAAGGTGACCATCACCTCGTCCTCGCGGAACTTGTGGCACTCGTAGGTGCCGGCGTCCCACACCTTCATCGTGCCGGCGCCGTACTCGCCCTTCGGGATCTCCCCCTGGAAGTCGATGTACTCGAGCGGGTGGTCCTCGGTGTGGACGGCCTTGCGGTTCTCCTTGGGGTCCTCGGGGATCCCGTTGGGGATCGCCCACGACTTGAGCACGCCGTCGCGCTCGAGCCGCAGGTCCCAGTGCAGCCGGCGGGCGTGGTGCTCCTGGACCACGAAGCGAGCCGTGACCGCCGCGTCGCCGTCGGCGCCCGACCCCCCGCTGGGCTCGGAGGTCGCCTTGAAGTCCCGCTTGCCGCGGTAGCTCTTCAGCTTGTCGGCCACGCCAAGACGGTACCCCGCGCTGAACCTCCCCGACCGGCCGCGCGTAGAACTGGATGGGCCGGCGGCCTCGTCCCCGTACCCTCCCTCCATGCACTCCTCCCCACTCCTTCGCGCGCCCGCGGCCGCCCTCTGCGTGCTGCTGGCCCTGGCCGTCGCGGGCTGCGGCGGTTCGTCGCACAAGGCCAACTCCCCTGCGGTGTCGGGCAAGGGCAAGTCGTCGAAGTACGAGGGAGCGGAGGCCACGTCGCCCAAGCCCGCCCCCGCGCTGGTGCTGCGCGATTCGTTGGGCAGGCGCGTGGACCTGAAGCAGTACCGGGGCAAGGCCGTGCTGATCACCTTCATCTACGTCCACTGCCCGGACATCTGCCCGCTGATCGTCGGCAACCTGCACACGGCGCAGGCACAGCTCGGCGCGCGAGCGAGCAAGGTGCAGATCGTGGCGGTGTCGACCGACCCGCGCGGGGACAAGCCGCCGGCCGTGAAGAAGTTCCTGGCGGCCCACCAGATGACCGGCAGGATGGAGTACCTGGTGGGCTCGAAGACCGTGCTGGGCAACGTCTGGAGGACCTGGGGCATCGTGTCGAAGCCGGACAAGGCGAGCCCCGACAAGGTGGAGCACTCGGCCCTGATCTACGGCATCTCGGCGTCCGGCAAGATCACCACCCTCTACCCGGCCAACTTCAAGCCGGCGCAGATCGTGCACGACGCGCCGGTGCTCGCCGCCGAGTAGCGCCGTGGCCTCGCGCCGAGCCGTCCTGACCGTCGTCGGGGTGGTCGTCGCGCTGGTGGGCACCCTCGTGCTGCTGGAGGTCCTGACCAGCGGCGGCGGCAGCTCCGCGCGAGCGGCGCGCGGCGCGCCGGCGCTGCCCAGCGAGGTGCTCACCCCTCCGCGCGTGACGGTCGCGTCGCTGCGCGGCAAGCCGGCGATCGTCAACTTCTGGGCCAGCTGGTGCGGCCCGTGCCGCAAGGAGGCGCACGAGCTGGCGCTCCTGTCGAGACGGCTGGGCGGCCGCGCCGCGCTCGTCGGTGTGGACTGGAACGACGCGCTGCCCGGCGCGCGCGGGTTCATCCGCGCCAACGGCTGGACGTTCCCCAACCTGCGCGACGGGGACGGGACGGTTGGCAACGACTACCGGCTGTCCGGGCTGCCCAACTCGTTCGTGCTCGACCGCGACGGGCGGATCGCCAAGGTGCTGATCGGCCCGCAGACCGTGACCAGCTTCGAGCGCGCGCTGCGCACGGTCGAGTAGCGCCGCGGCAGGCGCCGCTTGACTCGGCCGGCGGCCGCGCGTACGTTCTCCGTGTCGTGCACCCCGCGTACTGCCCACGCTGCGGCGAGCGCGTGACCCCGTACGCGGCCGGCTGCGCGCAGTGCGGCACCGAGCTCGACCCGGCCCGCTGGCATCGCAGGCTCCCGCTCCGCACGCGGATGAGCTACTACCTGCCCAAGCGGATCCGGCTCGCGCTCGCCCGGCGCGCGGCCGCTCGCTCGGACGCGCAGCCCCGCTAGGGCAAAGCCGCGCTCTGGCGGAGCTCGGATCGGTCGAGCTCGAACTCCGGCAGGCGCAGCGTGAAGACCGAGCCCGCCGACGAGCTGGTCACCGCGCACTCGCCGCCGTGAGCTCGCGCGATCGCGTCCACGATCGCCAGCCCCAGGCCTGCGCCGCCCTGACCGCGGGAGCGGGCGGGATCCGCGCGCCCGAACCGCGTGAAGATCCTGGGGAGGGCGTCCGGCGCGATCCCGGACCCCTCGTCGGCCACGGTGATGGCCACACCGCCCGCGCGGAGCTCGCTCCTCAACTCGATCGCGTCGGCCTCGCCGGTGTGGTGCACGGCGTTCTCGATCAGCGCGTCGAGGGCGATGCGCAGCGCCTCGGGATCCGCGCGCAGCCAACCCCCCGCCACGTCGCCCAGCCTCCAGACGCGCGGGGACACCTCGGACCAGCGCATCAGCAGGTCCTCGAGGAACGGATCGAGCTCGAAGCGCTCGGTGACCGTGAAGTCCGGCCGGCCGGCCTCGGCCAGCAGAAGCAGCCGCTGGACGATCCGCTCGATGCGGTCCAGCTCGTCCAGCGCCACCGCTACGGACGGGGGTGCGTCTCCGTTCCGGCGGGCCAGCAGCTCGAGGTGACCGCGCGCGATCGTCACCGGGGTCCGCAGCTCGTGCGAGACGTCGTGGAGGAAGCTCTCCTGCTGCTCGAGCAGCGCCGCGCGCTCCTCGGCCTCCGCCGCCAGCTCCCGCAAGGCGTCCTGGCGGCGGCGCGCGTGCCAGACCATCGCCAGGAACATGCACGACATCAGCGGCACCTCGAACAGCTCGCCCCACACCTGACTGCCGTCCATGGCGTCCTGGAGGATCGGGCCGCCCGTGACCACCCAGATCACGGCGAGCACGGCGGCGGTGGGCCCCAGCCGCCAGACCCGGAAGCCGTAGAGCACGGTCAGGCTGAACCAGATCAGGTGGAACGGGATCGTCTCCCATTCCGGCCACAGCACCATCGCGACCACGTTGGCCGCGGCGAACGCGACCCACGCGACCTCGGGCGCTCGGCCGCTAAACCGACGCGATCCGATAGCCCGCATGCCGGACCGTCTCGATCCGCTCGGCGTCCCCGAGCTTCTTGCGCAGCCTGCGGACGCATACGTCGACCACGTTGGACCGCGGATCGAAGTGACAGCCCCAGACCGCCGACAGGATGCTGTCGCGGCTCACGACCTCGCCCGGGTGGGTGAGCAGGAGGTGGAGCAGCCTGAACTCACGATCCGAGAGGTAGGTGGAGTGCGATCCGACGCGCGCCTGGCGGCTGGCGACGTCGAGCACGATCCCCCCCGCCCGCACGAGCTTCCCGTCGTGGCTCGAATGCGATCGGAGTTGGACGCGCACGCGCGCGAGCAGCTCGTCCACGGAGAACGGCTTGGAGAGGAAGTCGTTGGCGCCCAGGTTGAAGCCGCGCAGCTTGGTCGGGAGGTCGGAGCGCGCGGAGACGATGACCACCGGCAGGTCCGGCTTCCGCTCGTGCAGCTCTCGCAGGACGGTCAGCCCGTCGACCCGTGGGAGCAGCAGGTCGAGGACGACGAGGTCGTACGCCCCGCGGAGGGCGCGGTCGAGCCCATCCGCCCCGTTGTCCGCGCCGTCGACCTGGAAGCCTTCCCCCACGAGCGCGCTTGCAAAGAAGTCACGGATTCGCACCTCATCCTCGATAACCAGGATGTGGAGCATGCAGCCGGGAGCTTACGGACCGGAGGCGTGCGATGCGAGCCCAGATGACACGAAGATGACGTTCCGATGACAAAGCTGTCATCTCCGCTCCCGGGCGGCCTGGATCCCGTACTTTCCGCCGCGCAGAGACCGCCAGCCGCGGAGGGGTCGCCAAGTGGAGAGGGAGCTTCCAGCCGGGGCCGGCGCCGTTCTCAAGGCGCCCGTCCCACAGACGCGCCCCCCGGGGGAGGCGCGACTGCCCTACCCGGATAGGGCGGCACGTCACTGGCTGCTCGCCTCGATCGTCTGGCTGACGGTCGTGGACCTCTTCGGTCTCGTGCTGGCCACGCAGTTCGTCACGCCTGAGGCGTTCGGCGGGACGCCGTGGCTTGCGTTCAGCCGCGTCCGTCCCGTGCACGTGAACGGCGTGATCCTGGCGTGGCTCTCGATGATGTACTTCGGCGCGCTCTTCTACATGCTGCCACGGCTCACCGGCACACGCGGGATGTGGAGCGAGCGGCTGGGCGTCTGGTGCGCCTGGGCGTGGAACGGCATGTTCCTGGCGGGCGTGGTCCTGCTCCTGACGGGGCACAGCCAGGGCCGCGAGTACGCCGAGCTGGTCTGGCCGATCGACATCGCGCTGCTGGTCATCTGGTGCGCCAACGTGGTCAACATCCTGGCCACCGTCGCCGCACGAACCATCCGGCCGATCTATGTCTCGGTGTGGTTCTTCATAGCCAGCCCGATATGGCTGGCCGTGGACTACGCGATCGGAAACGTGATCTGGAAGCCCGGGCACATCCTGGGCGCGCCGTCGGGAGCGCTCGACAACAGCCTTGCTGACGCGATCCTGAACTGGTGGTACGCGCACAACCTGTTCGGGCTCTGGCTGACCCCGATGCTGATCGCGCTGACGTACTACATCGTGCCGCGGATCACCAACACGCCGCTGTACAGCTACACGCTGTCGCTCATCAGCTTCTGGGGGATGGCGTTCCTGTACACCGGTGTGGGAGACCACCACATCCTCCAGTCGCCCACCCCGGCGTGGCTGAAGACGATCGCGGAGATCTCGTCGTGGGCACTGCTCATCCCGGTGTTCGCGTTCACCATCAACATCCTCGGGACGATGAAGGGGAACTGGGACAAGTTCTTCACGAACTTGACCATGCGGTTCACCATCACCGCGTTCTTCTTCTACTTCCTGGTCAACATCCAGGGGGCGTTCGAGGCGCTCCAGCCGTTCAACAAGCTGCAGCACTTCACCAACTTCGTCGTCGCACACGCCCATCTGGCGCTGCTCGGCGCGTTCACGATCCTGGGCATGGGCGTGATCGACTACATCGTGGCCCAGATCTACAAGAGGCCGCTGTGGAGCCGGACCGCGACGGAGTGGCAGTACTGGCTGGTCACGATCGGGTTCACCGGCTTCTTCTCCGTGCTCACGCTGGCCGGCTTCCAGCAGGGCTTCAGCTGGCAGGACGGGATCCCCGAGGTCAACGTCCTCGACCAGCTCCACCCGTACTACATCGCGCGCGGCATCTTCGGGGCGATGATCGTGATCTCGGGGATCGTGCAGATGGTGAACATCGGGATGACCATCTACACGAACACCAGCGAGCGCCGCCGTCGTGAGACGCTCAAGGTGGCGGACGCCGTGGCACCGCCGGTCAGCGGGTGAGCATGGCCGACGAGCAGAAACCCGTCGAGCAGCAACCGGTCGAGCCCCCCGAGGACGAGAAGCGCCCGCGCGGCTGGTCCGCACACCCGCCGGAGCGGATGCTGATCACCCCGTGGATCGCCGGACTCGGGGGGCTCGCGGTGTTCCTGGCCGTGGTGTTCGTCGTGGTCTGGCTGCCGGTCCACACCTTCGATCCCCCGCCCTCGAACGACTGGGCCCCGCTCAGCGCCCAGGCGGTGAAGGGACGCAACATCTTCGCCTCCAACAACTGCTTCGTCTGCCACTCCGGGTACTCCCGCCCGCAGGACGTAAGGCAGTCGCTCTACTTCCTCTACCCGAAGGTCTCCCAGCCAGGCGACTTCTACGGCAGCGACCAGTCGCCCAACCTGCTGGGCACGGAGCGCACGGGGCCCGACCTCTCGCAGGAGTCCGGCTGGCACCCGGACGACTGGCAGTTCGCGCACTTCTACGACCCGCGCTACATCGACCCGATGTCGCTGATGCCTCCGATGAGGGCCCTGTTCTCCAACGGGCAGGTGCAGCAGCTGACCACCTTCGTGGAGACGCGCAGCGGCAAGTCGGGGCTGCTGCGGTACGCGGGACAGCTCTACGCCAAGCGACTGGTTCTCACAGTCCAGGGCTGGCCGGCGCCGTACCGCGGCTTCACGGGCGCCCACAAGCCGATCGTCTCGCAGACGGACGTGACGCCGCCGCCGGGACAGCTGGCGGAGGCGACCAACCTCTCCCAGATCGACCGCAGCTACTGGCTGTCCGCCAACCCGCTCCCCATCACCGAGCAGAACCTGCTGCGCGGCAAGGAGGTCTTCCTCCAGCGCTGCGTCGGCTGCCACGGCGAGAAGGGCGACGGCAAGGGACCCGCCGCCAGGTTCCTGTCGCCGCCGCCGGCCGACTTCACCAGCAAGGACGACGCGTGCTGCGGTGGCGACACGGGGCCCGGGGACTTCTACTACAGGATCCTCCGCGGCTGGACCGGGACTGCCATGGAGAACTTCGGCGAGCGCCTGTCGGTCGACGACATCTGGCGCGTCGTGCTGTTCGTCAAGACGATCCCGAACGGCACCCTGCGCAAGAACGTCATTCCGGAGCCCAAGGACTACATCGCGTGGTATCCGTCGAAGGAGCTGCTGGCGTGGG
>JAXDIC010000200.1:0-7760 GCA_034664185.1 Thermoleophilaceae bacterium | reverse complement strand
CCGTGGTTGTCGCTTAGGCGTCTGCGACGCCGAGAGCTGCGAGCTCGACTAGCTGGGGCGACTGAGCACGTTGTTCATGCGCGCCGCTGAGGAAAGCAGCAAACAGGAGAAACTCGGCTCGACGCTGGCGACCCGAGAGACCCCGGGTTTTTCGGCGCAATCGTCCTGCGTCACAGTCACGGTCAAGGGGACGGCAAGCCAGCAAACGTCCATTCCACTACCTCATAGGGTGGTCAAATGGACGTTCGCGTTGGGCTGGGCCGGCCATTCCGGGCCACCACTCATTGCTGCTGTTCACGGCGGGCCCGGGTGAACAACGTGGTCAAGGGAGCTACGGCTGGCCCGACCTGCGCAGCACGAACTCCATGAAGCCGTCGCCCTCCCGCTCCTCGTAGGCGTGTCCCTCGGCCGCGGCCCACGCGGCCAGGTCGATCGGCGCCTCGGGGTCGGTCGCCAGAACGATCAGCGTCCCGCCGGGCCGGACCTCGGCCATTCGCCGCTTGGCCATGGCCAGTGGCAGAGGGCAAGCCAGGCCCCGGGCATCCACGGTCGTCACAATCGACGATTGTGACCGCGACCGCGCGCTACGAGCTCGCCGCCGTGCTGGCGGCGGGGGAGATGGAGCGGCTCTACTCGGGCCTGTCCATGCTCGTCTCGGCCGCGGTGGATGGGCAGCCGTGCGCCGCGCTGGCCAGCTTCCGCGCCCTGGACCTGCTGCTCGACCCGGACCTGGCCCGCCGGGCGCAGGAGCCGGAGGCCACGCCGGGGCTGGCGTGGGGCGGCCGCGAGACGTTCGGGCGCTCGCTGGGCGAGCTGCGGGACACGGCGCTGGATCTGGACGCCCTCGACGTGTACGCGTGCTCCGCCTCGATCGAGACCATGCCGATCATGGCGGCGGACGTGGAGACGCGACTGGCCGGCGTGATGTCCACGCCCCGCTTCCTGCGCGAGACGGCCGGCGCGCGCTTGATCTTCGTATGAGGCGCATCTCTGTCGTGGCCACCGCCGCCCTCACGGTGGCTGTGGCCGGCTGCGGCGCTCCGTCCGGCGATCTGCTCGGCATCCAGGTGACCGGAGGCCCGGCGCACGTGAGGGAGCGGATCCGCGTGACCGACGACGGTCAGGCGTCCTGCGGCGGCGCGCTGCGCCAGCTCTCGAGCCAGCAGGTGCTGGAGGCCCGCGAGGTCAAGCGCCTGCTTAAGCCGCTGGCCAAGCAGGGGGCGAGCTACACGAGCCCGCGAGCGGGTGGACGCCGGTACGTGGCCAGCTCGCTGGACGGGTCGGTGAGCTTCACCGAGGGCGCGCCCGGCCCGCCGGCACTGGCCCGGGCGACCCTGCTGGCGCTCCAGCTCGAGCGCCAGCTGTGCCGCGGCCCCCGCTGACCCGCCTGCGCTAGAAGCGGACCTTCCCGTTGGAGCGCGCCGTCTCCTGCGCCTCCTCCGCCTTCTCCAGCCGCTCGAGCGCCAGCGCGAACAGGTCGGCCACGGTCCGCAGCCGCGCGTCCTCCGAGCGCTCCTCCAGGAGCGACTGCTTGGGCTCGGGCGCAAGCTCGATCGTGGCGGCCATGCCGTAGGCGTCCAGCTCGGCCAGCCGCTCGGCCGCCGGCCGCTCGTCGGTCACGTGCTGGACCAGCTCCGCGTAGCGGTCGCGCGCCTCGCCGGCCAGGGCCTCGTCCGGTTGGACCGGGTCGTCGTCCAGCAGCTCGATGTCGCCGGCCGGGTAGGGCAGGTCGTCGATCCGCCGCAGCAGCCGGAACGGCTGCCCGCCCTGGGCCAGGATGTTCATGCGCCCGTCCTCCATGCGCTCGAGCACCTGCGCCACGCGCGCGGTGCAGCCCACCTCGCGCAGGCCGTCCTCGGCCATCCACACGATGCCGAACTCGGACTCCTCGTCCAGGCACTGCCCGATCATCTCCTTGTAGCGGTCCTCGAAGATGTGGAGCGGGACCACCTCGCTGGGCAGTAGCACGAGGTCGAGCGGGAACAGCGGGAAGCGCTCCTCGAGGCTCACCTTGCCGCGCGCGCCGAGATCAGCAGGTTGTAGAAGATGGCCGGCGGCAGCCGGCGCTCCAGCACGCGCGCGTCGACGGTCTTCAGCGCCAGGTAGCCGTGGTAGGCCCACTGGAACCACAGCCGCGGGATGTCGTCCTTCTCGGCGGTCGACTCGAGCGTGCGGTTCATCCATCCGAACCAGCCGGCCACCAGCTCCTCGCCACTCACCCGCACGTCCGTGAACCCGGTGCGCCGGGCCACCGCCGTCAGCTGTCCGGGTGTGAAGGCGTGCACGTCCACGACGTGCTCCAGCCCGTGCTCGTGCGCCTCGTGCTCGTCCTCGAGCTCCATCCGCCGCCGGGCGCGTACCAGGCGCCGCCACGCGGGCGCCACCGTCATGGCGGCCCGCTTGGGCACGCCGGCCAGGCGGTCGCCGTGGCGTGAGGGCTCGCCGCAGAAGGCCAGCGCCCCGCCGGGCCGCAGCACGCGCCGGAACTCGGCGAACGCGGCGTCCAGATCGGGCAGGTGGTGCAGCACCGCGTGCCCGAAGACGAGGTCGAACGAGTCGTCGGGGAACGGCAGCTGGGCCGCCTCGCAGCGGGCGGTGGATACGTCCACCCCCAGCTTCCGGGCCCTGGCCTCCAGCTGGTCGAGCATGCCCTGGGAGATGTCGCTGGCCACGGCTGTCTCGACGACGCCGGCTCGCAGGAGGTTGAGCGTGAAGTAACCGGTGCCGGCGCCGATCTCGAGCGCGCGAGAGAAGCGCGCGCCGTCATCGCCAAGCGCGCGCCGCATCTTGCCCAGCACCTGCGCACGACCCTGCGGACCGTACGAGATCCCCCATTTGTGGTCGTAGTCCGAGGCCGCGACGTCGTGGTAGCGGGCGTTGACGTCCTTGATCTCCTCGGCGGAGGGGCCCGGCATGGGGCGCGAGTTTAGATGCGATCTCACCCTCCGACCGCGCTATCGTCGCCCGCCGCTTGAGCGCGTCGGCGACCTACACGCAGCGGGACCAGCCAGCCGGGGTCCCGCCACTGTCCCTCACCGGCGAGCGGACGCTTCCGGACGTGCCCGAGGAGAACTACTGGTTCCGGCGCCACCTGGCCGTCTACCGCTGGATCGCGCAGCGCTGCGCCGGCCTCGAGGCCGTCGACATGGCGTGCGGCGAGGGGTATGGAACCGCCGTGCTCGCCGAGCGCGCGGCGCGCGTCACCGGAGTGGACGCGAACCCGGAGGCGCACGAGCACGCCCGGCTCAAGTACGAGCGCCCCGGCGTGCGCTTCGTGCGCGACCTGGTCGAGGCCTACAGCGAGCCCTGCGACGCCGTCGTCTTCCTCCAGACCATCGAGCACCTCCAGGATCCGGGCGCCGTGCTGGACCACTTCCGATCGATGCTTCGACCCGGCGGAGCCGCGTACGTCTCCACGCCCAACCTCCTCACGCTCGCGCCGCCCGGAGCGGAGAAGTCGGACAACCCGTGGCACGTGCGCGAGTACCGCGCGGCCGAGTTCCGCGAGCTGTGCCAGGGCAGCTTCGACCGGGTGGACATGCTCGGGGTGTTCCACGCGCGCAAGCTGCGGGTGCACGAGCTGGCCATCAGGGCGGGCTGGGACCGGGTCCACCCGCGGCTCGGCATCACCCAGCCCTTCTATGACCGCTTCACTCCCGCCATCTCCGAGCGCGACTTCGCGCTGCGCCCGGGGCCGCTCGAGCTGGCGCTTGACTTCGTGGCGGTGCTCCGGTGAGCGCCGCGCCCGCGCGGGAGCGCGGCGAGCTGGCGCTGATCCTGCACTCGCACATGCCGTACGTGGAGGGCTTCGGCACCTGGCCGTTCGGCGAGGAGTGGCTCTGGGAGGCGACCGCCACGGTGTACCTGCCGCTCCTGCGGGCGCTGCGCGACGCGCCGGTCACCCTCGGGCTCACGCCGGTCCTGTGCGATCAGCTCGAGGCATTGGAGGGGGAGGCCGGGGAGCGCTTCCTTCGCTTCCTGCGCGACGTGCGCGCGCCCGTCCACGAGGAGGACGCCCAGGGGCTGGCGCGCGGCGGCGATCGCGAGCTGTCGGCCGAGGTCACCCGCGCCGCCTCCGACTACCGCGAGGCCGAGCGCGTGTTCACCGGCCTGCGGAGCGGGCTGCTCGGCGCGTTCCGGGAGCTGGCGCGGGCCGGGGAGCTGGAGCTGTGGACCAGCGCCGCCACGCACTCGGTGCTGCCGCTCTTGGCCACGGACGCCGGGGTGCGCCTCCAGACGGTCACCGGCGTGCGCTCGCACGAGCGCCGCTTCGGCGGCTTCGGCGGCGGTTTCTGGCTGCCCGAGTGCGCGTACCGCGAAGGGCTGGAGCGCGAGCTGGCCGAGTACGGCGTGCGAGCGTTCTGCATCGACCAGACCGACTCGCTGGGGCTCGGCTCGCTGGACCAGCTCGAGCCGATCGCCACCGCCGCCGGGCCCACCGCCGTGCCGATCGACTGGGAGCTGATCTCGCTGGTCTGGGACCCCGCCGGCTACCCGGCGCACGCGACCTACCGCAACTACCACGGCCGCACCATCCACGACCTGAAGCCGTGGAACAACGGCGGCGGTCCCTACCGCCACTGGGAGGCGCTGGTGCTTGCCCGGCGCCACGCGCGCGAGTTCGTGGGGCGGGCGGCGGAGCGACTCGACGCCTACCGCGCCGAGCGCGGCCGGCCGGGGCTTCTGACCTGCGCCCTCGACACCGAGCTGCTGGGGCACTGGTGGTACGAGGGGATCGCCTGGCTCCAGTTCGTGATCGACGAGGCCCGCCTGCAGGGCGTGCCGCTGGCCACGCTCCCGGACGCCCTGTCGAGGATCGAGCCGGTCGAGCGCCAGATCGCGCCGTCGAGCTGGGGACGGCCGAAGGACCTGAGCACGTGGGACTCGCCGCGCGTGGCCGAGATCGCCTTCGCCGCCAGACGGGCGGAGCTCCGGACCGTGGCCGTGGCGGCGGGAGAGCGGCGACCCGGGCCGGCACTGGAGCGCGCGGTGCGGGAGCTGATGGCGCTCCAGTCCAGCGACTGGGCCTTCCAGGTGACCTACGACCTGGCCGCGGACTACCCGCTGGAGCGCGTGGCCGGCCACACCCGCGAGCTGGACACCGCCCTCGATGCTCTGAAAGACTCCGGGGGCGTGTCGGACGCAAACCTGCGAAATCTCGCGCCGCACGTCGACCTCGCCTCGCTCTTCGCCACCTAGCACCTCGCCATGCGCGTCCTCATCCTCTCCTGGGAGTACCCGCCGCTCATCGAGGGCGGTCTGGCCCGCCACGTGCGCAAGCTGTCGGAGAACCTGGTGGCGCAGGGGGTGGACGTGCACGTGCTGACCCGGGGCATGGAGGAGTCGCCGCCGGAGGAGGACATGGTGGGCGTGGTGGTGCACCGGGTGCGCGAGCCCGAGCGCCCGCGCGAGCTGACCGAGTTCGTGGCCTGGGTCGAGCACATGAACTCGGACATGCTTGCCGCCGGGGTGGAGCTGGGCGACCGCTACGACTTCGACGTCGTGCACGGGCACGACTGGCTCGTGGCCGTCGCCGGCGACCACCTCGCCAAGCGCTTCCGCTGCCCGCTGGCGGTCACGATCCACGCCACCGAGTACGGTCGCCACCAGGGCTGGGTGGACAAGCACCCGCAGTCGCACATCCACGGCGTCGAGCGCTGGATGGCCAACCGGGCCGACCGCGTGGTCACCTGCTCGGCCTACATGCGCGAGCACGTGGCCGACATCTACGGCCTGGAGGAGCGGCGCATCGCCGTGATCCCGAACGGGATCGACCCCACCGACCTCGTGCCGGTGGCGGACCTGGACGCGCTGCGCGGACGCTTCGCCGACCCCGCCGAGCGACTGGTGCTGCTGGTGGGGAGGCTGGTGTACGAGAAGGGGTTCCAGCTGGCGCTGGAGGCGCTGCCCGGGCTGATCAAGCGCCTGGGCGACGTGCGCTTCATCGTCGCGGGGTCGGGAACCCACGAGCAGCAGCTGCGGGCGCAGGCGCACGACCTCGGCCTGGACGACCACGGCGCATTCCTCGGCTGGATCGGCGACGACGTGCTGCACTCGCTCTACCGGATCTCCGACCTGTGCGTGGTGCCGTCGATCTACGAGCCGTTCGGGCTGGTGGCGCTCGAGGCGATGGCGTCGGGCTGTCCGTGCCTCGTGGCCGACACGGGCGGACTGCGCGAGGTGGTGCCCAACGAGGACGTGGGCCTGCGCTTCCACTCGCGCGACCCGGACTCGCTGGCCGAGATGGCCGAGCGTGTGCTGACCGACTCCGTGCTGCGCGACCGCCTGGTCGCCGAGGCGTCGGAGCACGTGCTGACCTTCGACTGGGCCGACATCGCCGCCCAGGTGGGGGAGATCTACGCCGACCTGGCGCGCGAGCGCGGCCGCGTCACTCCCAGCGCATAGACGCGGGCTCCTCGCGCATGCGAATGACCCGCGCCGGGATGCCGGTGACGACGGCGTTTGCGGGCACGTCGCGGGTGACAACGGCGCTGGTGCCGATGATCGCGTTGTCGCCGATGGTGACCCCGCGGAGGATGCACGCGCCGTAGCCGATCCACACGTTGTTGCCCACGCGCACGTCGCGCTTGTAGATGCCCTGGAGGCGGATCGGCCGGTCCACCTCCACCACGCCGTGGTCGAAGTCGATCAGCATCACGCGGTCGGCCACCACGCACTCGCGGCCGATCGAGACGTGCTGGTAGGCGGAGATGGTGCATTCCTGGCCCAGCACGGTCTTGGCTCCGATCGAGACGACGCCCTCATGGCTGCGGATCTTCGTGCCATGGCCGATCCACGACCAGCGGCCCAGCTCGATCCTCGCCCCGCGGCCGATCTGGAGCGTGACGCCCGGCCCGATGAACGCCAGGCCGTCGGTGCGCAGGCGCCTGCCGTAGGGCGTCAGGTAGCGCTTGCGCGCCAGCCGCACGATCAGTCGCGCGTACTTGAAGCTGAGCATCCGGTGGCGGCGCATGAAGCGCAGCAGCGTCAGCGGACCGCCGTGCAGGGGAGCGGGCGCGCGGCGCACGGCTCCCTCCGGCGCCGGGCCTCTCAGCAGCTCCAGCTCGGGCGTCTGCGTCTCCATGCTCCCGATGATAAGTCCGAGCCCTCCGTACCATTCCCGCTCGTGGCCCCGGTCGGAAGCACAGCCGCCGAGCTAGCCGAGCGGCTGGTGGCCGGCGACAAGCGAGCACTGGCTCGTGCGATCTCGCTGGTGGAGAACGACGACCCGGAGGGCTGGGCGCTGGTCCGCGAGGTCTATCCCAAGACCGGGCGGGCCGCGATGGTCGGCTTCACGGGGCCGCCCGGGGTCGGCAAGTCCACGCTGATAGGGGCGATCGTGAAGAACGCCCGCGAGCGCGAGCGCCAGGTGGCCGTCCTCTCGATCGACCCGTCGTCCCCGTTCACCCAGGGCGCCCTGCTCGGGGACCGCATCCGGCTGGCCGACCACTTCCTCGACCCGGGCGTGTTCATCCGCTCGATGGCCAGCCGCGGCTCGCTGGGCGGCCTGTCCGAGGCCACGCTCCAGGCCGCGCTGCTCATGGACGCCTCGGGCAAGGACGACGTGCTGCTCGAGACCGTCGGCGTGGGGCAGGCGGAGGTGGACATCATCGACCACGCCGACACGGTGGTGCTCGTGCTGATGCCGGGGTCGGGCGACTCGATACAGGCGCTCAAGGCGGGCGTCATGGAGATCCCCGACGTGATCGTGGTCAACAAGGCCGACCATCCGCTCACCGACACGATGATCCGGGAGATCC
>JAXDIC010000192.1:0-4872 GCA_034664185.1 Thermoleophilaceae bacterium | reverse complement strand
TAGTACACCGTGTGGGTGGAGCGGGCCGACCCGCCGGTGGAGGCCGTCATGGCGTGCCAGGCGCGGGCCTCCGGCACGAACACGCAGTCGAACCCGGCGGCGCGCACCCGCAGGGACCAGTCGACGTCCTCCACGTACGCGAACAGGCGCTCGTCCAGCAGGCCCGCGGCCTCGATCGCCGCTCGCGAGACGGCCATGAAGGCCCCCACCGCGCGGTCCACCGGACCCGGACGCGAGTAGGCCGGCCCGTCCGGGCGCCCGAAGCCCCGCGGGCGACCCGAGTACCCGGTGAGCAGCCCCACCCGCTGCCCGGCCCACTGCACCCGCCCGTCCGGGAAGAGCAGCTTGCCGGCGAGCACGCCGGCGCGCGGCCAGCGCTGGGCGGCGGTCTGGAGGCCCGTCAGAGCGTCCGGCGCCAGCGTCGCGTCGTTGTTGACGAGCACCACCCAGTCGGCGCCGCGCTCGAGCGCCGCGCGTATGCCGGCGTTGCTCCCGCCTGAGAAGCCGAGGTTGGCGCCGTTCTCGACCACCGCCGCGGCCGGGAAGCCGGCGCGCACGGCCGCCACGCTTCCGTCCGTCGAGCCGTTGTCCGCCACCACCACGTCCGCGCCCGCCGGCAGCGACTCCAGGCACGCCAACGTCGCGTCGCGCCCGTTCCAGTTGAGCACCACGAACGCCCAGCTCACCCGCGCCGTCCCGAGCCGTACATCTCGCGGATCACGTACGCCTGCACGAACGCGGCGTAGGCGGTGTTGTAGAGGGACAGCCGCAGGTTGTGCGCGGGGCCCAGCGTCGCTCGGTTGAGCCAGAGGAACTGCGCAAAGATCGCCGCCAGATAGGGCAGGAGCAGCAGCGGCGCCAGCCGGTTGAGCCACCCGCGCCACCAGGGCCAGTCCGACGCGCCGTCCCAGTTGAACTTGGGTAGGGCGTCGAAGGGGCCTGTCAGCTCGCGGGCGTGCACACGGGCCCAGCGTCGCCACTTCGTCGCCATCACGCGGGGCGTCCAGTTGTTGTAGAGCGGGCGGTGCTCGAGCTGGAGCGGGCAGCGCACCACCGCGCCGTCGATGCGCTCACGGCTCTGGAGCATGCCCAGCAGATGCGTGGCCGAGCGGCGGTGCAGCGCCAGCTTGTACGGGCCGTCGTCCGTGATGTAGCGCGTGCCGTCCCAGATGCGCCAGAGGAACTCATAGCCGTTGACCTCCGGGCGGCGCACCAGGTCGCGCACCTCGGCGCGGAGCTTCGGGGACAGGTACTCGTCGGCGTCGATGTTGAGCAGCCACTCCCCGCGCGCCTGCTGGTAGGCGAACACCGTGTGGCCCTCCGGGTTGCCGGTGGCGTCGCGCACGAACACGCGCGCGCCGTGGGCCTCGGCGATCTCCACGGTGCGATCCGCGCACGGCCCGTCGTGCACGAGCACGATCTCGTCTACGGCCCCAGAGAGGCTGTCCAGGCAGCGGTCGATGACCGCCTCCTCGTCGCGCGCCACCACGCAGCCGCTGACGCTGCCGGGACCGAGCTCGCTCACGACAGCAGGGACGCGTACGCCGTGGCCAGGCGCTCGGCGGCCGCGGTGGTGGAGAAGTGCTCCAGCCGCGCGGCGTCGGCGGGCGCGCTGCCGGTGGAGCGCGCGGCGAGCGGTCCCTCGGCCAGCGCACGCGCCAGGCCAATCCAGTCCCCCGGCCCGACGAGGGTCCCGCCCCCGCAGTCCGCAAGCACCTCGGGGATCGCGCCCGTGGAACAGGCCACCACGGGCGTCCCGCACGACATCGCCTCGACCAGCACCATCCCGAACTGCTCCTCCCAGGCGCGCGTGGGCAGGCTGGCCAGCACGAGGCACGAGGCGCCGGCGTAGAGGGCCGGCATCTCCGCGTGGGGGACCGTGGAGCGGAACGTGACCGCCTCGCCCAGCCCGAGCTCGCGAGCGTACGCGCGCAGCTTTCGCCCGTCGGGTCCCGATCCCACGATCAGCAGCTCGACGTCCTCACGCGCGGGTCCGACCAGCCCGCCGCGCAGCGCGGCCAGCGCCCGCAGCACGTCCTGGTGACCCTTCTCCCACACCAGCCGGCCCGCCGAGAGGATGCGCTGGCGCGGCGACGAGGAGGGGCCGGCGGTGCGCGCCCGGGACGCCGCCGCGGCGAAGTCCTCGACGTCGACGCCCGGCGCGCACACCCGCGTCCGGTCCGGCGCCGCCCCCTCGAGCAGCAGGGCGGCGCGGGCGCGCTCGGTGGTGGGCAGGAACAGGTCCGCGGCGGCCAGCACCGAGCGCCTGTAGGCGCGTTCGCGCGGCCAGCGGTACGTATCGCGCCAGGGGATGGTCTCCCAGACGGTGACCGCCAGCCGGAAGTCGAGGTTGTCCCGCAGCCGGGCGGCCTGGGCGCTGTGCCACGTGCCCAGCTCGGCGGCGTGGACGATCGCCGCGTCGCGCACGTGGCGGCGCAGACCCAGATAGCGCTCGCCCAGGAGGTAGGCGGCGGCACCCGCCGCACGGCCGGCCGGCAGCGCGTCGCGGGGCGTACGGACCTTGACCTCGCGCAGCGCCGTGCCGCCGACCTCGTGCAGGTTGGAGCCGGTCACAAGCACCGTCACGTCGTAGCGGTCCATCAGCAGCTCCCAGGGCCGCAGGTCCCAGACGTTCGCGTGGTGCCCGCGCAGCAGGACGACGCTTGGGCGAGGGTCCGCGCTCACCGCTGGGCGAGGACGTGCCACTGGAGGGCGAGGAACTCGCGCAGCCGCCCGAGCGTCAGGCGGTCGACGGTCGCGCCGCGGCCGAGGATGGCGGGCGACGAGTTCCGCACCCGCCAACCCATTCGCGTGAGGAGCGCCTCCATGTCGGCGCGGGTGAACCAGCGCAGGTGCGTCGAGTCGCGATGGCCCCAGTCGGCGTACCCGAAGGTGCCGCGCAGCAGGAGGTCGCGGAGAAGCGAGAAATGGCGCGCGTTGGGCACCGAGACGTGGATGCGCGCGCCGGGGGCGGCGAGCGGACCCAGCGCCTCGACCGCCGCCTCGGGATCGACGAGGTGCTCCAGCACGTCGTAGAGCACGAACGTGTCGAACGGGCCCTCGAGCTGCCCGGAGGCGAGCGCGTCCTCCACGGACCCGACGTAGAGCTGGTCGAACACGGAGCGGGCCTGCTCGGCCGCGGTCACGTTGATCTCGATCCCGGCCAGGTGCTCCGCTCCGGCCGCGCGCAGCGAGCGCCCCACTCCGCCGGAGCCGCAGCCCACGTCCAGCACCCGCCCGAGCGGACGGGGGAGCTTGGCCACGACGTCAGCGCGCTCGTTGCCGTAGTACCCCGCGTCCCTGGCGACCGCCGGCACGCTCATCCGACGTCCCTTCGGCGGATCCAGAACGCGCCGGGCGACACGTCGGCCCTGAAGCTGGGAATCAGCGCGCGCAGCCGCTCCGGCGCGGCCAACGCGATCGCCTGCGCGCCGACCAGGACCTCCCATGACGGGTTGTCCGCCAGAAACGCCTGGAGCAGGTACTGCTCGGTCCAGAAGTGTGCGTCGTCGAGATGCCCGCGCGAGTAGTCGCGTGGCAGGAAGATGTCGTGAAAGTGCACGATGACGCCCGCGGCGACCAGCGGCAGCAGGTCCAGCACGATGCGATTGACGTCGCCGCCGAGCTTGACGGTGTGCGAGGTGTCGACGAACAGGATGTCCCCGGCGGCCAGCTGCCGCACCACGCCCTCGTCGAGCTGCTGGGCGCCCACGCGGCTGACCAGCGGGGCCAGGTCCGGTCGCGCCTCGACGTGCGGCGACGGATAGGGGTCGTAGCAGCGAAGCTGGCCGTGTCGGTCCTCGCGGGCGTTGACGGCCAGCGCCTGGGCGGCCACGAGCGTGGAGTAGCCCGAGCCCAGTTCGACGTAGCGGCTGGGCCCTGCGAACCGGACCATCGCGTAGAGCAGCTCGGCATCCACGCGGTCGTAGGTGCCGTTGTCCAGACGGAACCGCCCGGGCGCGGGCTCCAGCGCAGGGTCCGACTCGGGCCGGAACTCCTCCAGATATGGCGTCAGCTCGGCCTCGACCCAGGCCATCTGGGCGTCCGGGTCCCATGCGATTCCTCGCATCGGGCTCTCGCGCTCGAAAGCGTCGCCCGGCAGCTCGGCACGGCGCGGGATGGGCGAGTCGTAGGAAGCGCGCACCACGTGCAGCCCGACGCGCTCGGCGGCGTGGTGCACGGCGAGGTAGGCGCGCTGGGCAGCCGCTCGCCAGCCACGACCGGCCTCGGCGCGGCTGAGCCGATCGGCCAGCGCGCCGTCGCGACTCGAATGCGGGCGGACGCTCACGAGGACAGCGGGCCGCGGTGGATGAGCGCCTGGACGACCTCCGGGGGGACCGCGCGCAACGCGAAGGCCGCGGCTAGGTAGGCGCCGCCGCCCACCAGCGTGGCGATCACCGGATGCACGGGCAGCAACGCCGCGAGGGCGCCGATGCCGGCCGCCGCCATCACCTTGGGCACGACCGCCAGGTTGGGGGCCAGCGCACTCCGGCGGCGGCGCAGGGCGATGAGGTATCCCGCGGCCAGCGTCGCCTCGGCGGCCAGCGTGGCCACCGCCGCCCCTCGGGCGTGCAGCAGCGGCTCGAGCAGGACGGTGCCCGCGGCGGCCACCACCGCGGCCAGCGCGTTGCACACGAGCAGCTCGCGATGCGCGCGCAGCGACAGCAGCGCGAACGACCAGGTGGCCACCAGGAACGAGGTGACCAGGGCCAGCGCCAGCAGCCGGAGCACCGGCACCGACCCCGCGAAGCGCGGCAGTCCGCCCAGCACCTGGATCGCGAAGCGCGCGCCCAGGGCGATGCACAGCGCGATGCCGGCACCCAGCACGGTCGCGACCTCGAACAGCCGCTGGAGCGCATAGCGCAGCCGGTC